>DATHEN010000104.1:0-2375 GCA_035318565.1 Polyangiaceae bacterium | reverse complement strand
TCCGCCTTGCCGTCGCCGTTCACGTCGCTGGCAAGCACGCGGTAGTCGGCGTTTGCACCACCGTTGCGCATGTGCACTGGTGTTCCCGCATTCCAAACCGGTGACTCGAAGCCGCCGCCGGCCTTGGCCACCTCGAGTGCGATCCATCTCGACCAGCCGCCTCCGGCGTTCTCGCTCACCGTAGCGAGATCCGTCCTGCCATCGCCGGTGAAGTCTGCGGCCAGCACATGATACCTCGCGCCCGAACCGCCGTTGCGCATGCGGATCGGTGTGCTTGCAGGCCAGGCGTGCGAGTCGAAGCCGCCGCCGCTGCGCGCGAGCTCGACCGCGATCCACTCGGCCCAACCACCCCCGCCGTTCGGGCTGATGGTGGCCAGATCGGTGAGCCCGTCTCCGTTGTAGTCGCCGGCAAGTGTGAAGTATGCACGCGGCGCCCCGCCGTTTCGCGTATGCACGGGCGTGGAAGCGGCCCACAGCTGCGAGTCGAAACCGCCTCCGTCCTTGGCGAGCTCGACGGCAATTCGCTGCGACAAACTGTTATTGCCTTCGGGGCTCAGGGTAGCCAGATCCGTTTTGCCGTCCCCGTTGAAGTCTCCGCCGATGGTGACGAACGCACTCGACGTGCTGGCGCGCATGTAGCCCGGGGTCTTGGCGCTCCAGACCTGCGACTCGAAGCGGCCGCTCTTCGCGAGCTCGAGGGCGAGCCAGTTGGCCCAACCGCCGCCGCCGTCGAAGCTGAGGGTGGCCAGATCGCTCGTGCCATTGCCGTCGAAGTCGCCCTGCAGGGTGCGATAGTACCTGTTCGCGCCGCCGTTGCGCATGTGGGCCGGCGTGCCCATCTGCCAGGTCTGCGAGTCGAAGCGGCCGGATCGCGACAACTCGACTATCCCCACGCTGGGCCAACCCCCGGTCGCGTTGGGACTCAACGTGAGAATGTCGGTCTTGCCGTCGGCGTCATAGTCTCCGGTTTTGACGTCGTACGTCGTCGTTGGGTACTGGCACACCTGGCAATCGGGGGTAGCGCAGAATCGGCCCCAGCAGTCGAAGTCCAAGCAGTTGCAACTGACGGCGCTCGTCGCAGCCACGGAGCCGTACTGATGACGTCGGGTCGTCTGCTGAGTGATCCACGCGCCGAGGTCGTCGACACGCGCCTGGGTTGCACCCGCTCGTGTTTCAGTTTCGGCGAGGCAGCCGCTTTGCCACGACGTATTCGTGATGCCGACGAGCTCGAGCGTGCCATTCTGGTCACGCCAGGTTGGCCCCCCGGAGTCCCCCTTGCAGGTATTGGCGGACGGCGCTTCAGCGCCCGCGACGCTCAATGTCGTCGCCGCCACGCTTTGCACGGAAAAGCTGGCGACCTGCAAGCGCTGCGGCACCCACTCGCTGCCCGTCCGCCCGTAGCCCGCGATGCGCAGGCGCTCACCTGAAGCGGCAGGCGTGCCCGCGATCCGGATCGGCGTCACGCCCTCGATGCGTTTCGCGAGCTTCACGAGCACCAGGTTCCGGTCGGGCGCGGGGATCACCTGAACTACGGAAACTATGTAACCGCTCGTTGCGGTGAGATCGGGCCTGCCCACCGTGGCAGTCGTGGGCTGGGAGGGCGCACCGCGCGGCACGGCCTGATCACCGACTTTGAAGCAACTCGCCGCGGTCACCACCCAAAGCGGTTGCACGAGCGCGCCGCTGCAACTGCGCGTGCCCGCGCCAATGTCCAACTTGACGACGAATGCGTACGCCGCGTCCGTAGCGTCGGTCCCGCCGCTGATGGCTCGAGCGTCCCCGGCATCGAGACCGATGCCTGCAATCGAGAGCAATGCAGAGCCCCATACGACCCTGTGTTTGCGCGTCAATGCGTTGAAACCCGGCATGCCGTTCTCCATTCGGAATCAAAGGTGCAGAAGCGACTTAACACCCGCTCTGCCCGATAGGGCGTGACCATGGCGTGACTCGCAACGTGGTCACGTCATGGTCACGCCCCAAGTCCGGCGCGATGGCTTACATGTGAGCCACGTGCGCTGCCCGGACATGCTCCACGGCGCGCGCACGGATCGACGCTCAAATCGTGACTGGAGAACTGAACATGCGCTTCTCTCCGCATTTCATGCTGCCGCTGCTGCTCGTGCCGGTCGGATTCGCGGCCTGTCGAACATCCGAAAATCCGAGCACGAGCAGTGAGGTCTCGAGCGCAGCAGCCACTACGGAAACGACGCTCGAAGAAGACTTCAGCTATCCGGGCGCCGCGAGTTATCTCGCTTCCGGGATCACCCTCAAGAAGGGCGACGGAAACCTGCTGATCGTGAATTGCGCGACGCAGCCGTACGTCGTCAAGGTCGAGAGCTACCAGGGCAGCGGAGAATTCTGTTTCTCGGTGCGCG
>DATHEN010000103.1:0-4873 GCA_035318565.1 Polyangiaceae bacterium | reverse complement strand
GCGGCGAGGCGTCCTGGCTCTCCGTAAGCTCGTCGGCTTTGGGAGGTTCGCTCCAGAACCAGGACTCGATGGCTGCGCGCAGCGCCCGGGATACTGCTTTCTTTTTCTTGCTGCCCACGCGAGCCCGTAGGGAAATCCGGAATCCGTGTCGGCGCAAGCACCATTGGGCTCTCGCGCCGACTCGGCTTCAACGAAGTCGCCAATCATCCCCGTCGACGAGCGATTGAGACGTTTGTGCGTCATTTGCGTGGCATGTGCGCAACGCGATTGGCGGCGGAGTCCAACCGAATTGCGGGCGCGCCTATCCGCGGAATCCGCCGTCGTCCAGGTAGCGCTGTTCCTCCGGTCGCATGCTGCGCCCCAGAATTGGATTGCGGTGCGGGAAGCGACCAAAGCGTCGCACGATGTCGCGATGACCTTGCGCGTGTTCGACGTGCGGCTGCCCGAGGCGCTGCGCGAGCGCTACTGAACGCTCCTGGTCTGCGAGGTTCTCCGAGTGACCGAAGGGCAGGTACACGAACACCGCGAGCCCGCCCAGTACGCGATCGTGCCCAGCGTGGATTGCGGCTTCTGCGACGCTGCGTGCGCGTTCGTCGCTAACGTACATGCGCGGCGTTCCACGGAACGCATTGCGTGGAAACTGATCCAGGAGCAGACACAGGGCGAGCGCGCCTTCGGGTGTGCTGAGCCACGCGTCGAGCTCTCCACGCGCGGCTGCCTCGTAGGACGCGAGAAAGCGCTCACGGAAGCGGCGATCGAAGTCCGGGGCCTTGGCGAACCACTGCTGGGGTCCAGCCTGACGCCAGAACTCGACGACGGCTCGGGCCTCGCCGGGCACGGCCTCGGGCGTGCGTGAACGCCGCGAGTCGGGTCCGCCGCCAGCGCTGTCGAATCCAGAGACATTCGCTGCAAGTGCCATGAAAAGGGGACAAAAAGGCCACATGAATTGCTCCTCTACCGCTCCGGGCTCGCGCCTGCTGCGCCAGCGGCTTCGGGATTAAATGGCGTTCATTGCCTGCTGAAGCCAGTGATACGATTTCATGAAGACGATGAATGAAATTCAGCTCTCGAGGATCGACCTGAATCTGCTCGTGCTGTTCGAAACCGTGTACACGGAGCGTCACGTGGCGAGCGCGGCGGCGCGGCTGCACGTGTCGCCCTCCGCTGTCAGCCACGGTCTGCGCCGGCTGCGGCAGCTCTTTGGCGATCCGCTCTTCTTGCGAACGCCCAAGGGAGTCGTTCCCAGCGCTCGCGCCGAGGAGCTGAATGGGCCCATTGCGGACATCCTGGGGCGCGTGCGCGGTGTCATGAGCAGCGTCACGCCCTTTGACGCGGCGACGTCGACTCGGCGCTTCGTGCTCGGCCTGCCGGACGCGCTGGCAGCCGTGCTGTTGCCCCCGCTCATCGCGCTGCTCCAGCGCGAAGCTCCCGGGATCGACCTGGGCATTCGACATCTGCTGCCTCAAAGCGGCTTCGACGAGCTCGAGACGCGCGCCAGCGATCTGGTGGTCCTGCCGCTCGACGAAGACGCGCCGGCCAGGTTCTACTCGCGCGCGCTGTTCGATGAAGAGTTCGTGATCGCGGCACGCCGCGGGCACCCGTTTCTGAAGGCGCCGAGCTTGCGCAGCTATTGCGAGCTCTGCCACGTGCTGGTGTCGGTCTCGGGCGACAGTTCCGGCTATATCGATCAAGAGCTGGCAAAGAAGGGCATTTCTCGGCGCGTCGCGCTCAGCGTGCCGCACTTCATGCTGGCCCTGGCTGCGTTGTCCGACTCCGACTTCGTCGCTGCCATCCCAACCACGCTGATGCGCGCGCACGCAGTGCGTTTCAAGCTTGCCAGCGTGAAGGCGCCGCTGCCGCTTCGCCGCTGGCAGGTTCGGATCGTGGCGCCGGCAGCGGCGATGCCGGACGGCGGCCTTGCATGGCTCTTCGACGCTATCGAGCGTGCTGCTGGATCGCCGCGTGCCGCGCGCAGGCGTTGACGGCTTGCGCCGTCCGCCTCATTCGCCCGGGTACACGCGTGGCGGCGCGTGCTCGAGGGCAGCAGCGAGCCGCCGCGCGGCGCTCTCCACCGCCGGCCGGAAGGCCATGCGCCAGGGACGGCGCAGAGCGCGTCCCCGCAGACGTTTGACGACCAGATCGCCGCTCTCGAGGTACGGGCTGGCGATCCATTCGGACAGGATGGCGACGCCCATGCCCGCGCGCGTGGCGTCCACGATGGCTTCGGTGAGTGGAAAGCGCAGGTGTTCGAGCTTCGGCTTCGAACGACCGAACACACGCGTGGAGAACCAGCGCGCTTCCGCGTCTGGCGTCTGCGTCGAGGTGATCAGTGGATGCTCGCTCAAGTCGCCCGGCTTCAGCGAAGCCCGAGCCGCCAGCGGATGCGTCGTTGCGACCAAGAACACCACCTCATCGGAGAAGAGCGGCAATTCCAGGAGCGGAGCGGAAACAGTGGCAGTGGTGAGCAGCGCGATGTCCACTTCACCCGCTCGCAGCGCAGCGACCGGTGTTCGGCTGTGCTCGACCGGCAAGCTGACCCGCAAGCTCGACATGCTGCGGTGCAAGCTCGCGAGCGTCGAAGGCAGCCAGCGGTAGGCGGTGTAGCACTCACACACGAGCCTCACGTGCGTGGGGCCTGGTTCGGGCGCCTCGACTTGCCTCTCGAGCTCGGCGAATTGCGCGAGCACCGCGCCCGCACCGCCGATCAGCCGCACGCCGGCGCTGGTCGGTGAAAGGCCGCGGCCCGTGCGCTCGAACAGGCGCGTGCCGAGCTTTTTTTCGGCCAAGATCAAGCCGCGGCTGACGGCCGACTGTGTGATGTGCAGCTCCGAGGCCGCCTTCACGGTGCTGCCCGAGGCGGCCACCGCGAGCACGAGCTCGAGATCCCGAGTGTCGAGCTTGGGCTTCGGTACAGCTATGCGTGACACGCATTGATAGTAGCAAATCTATGCGTTGGACGCACGCGACGCTTTCACCCAGATTCACGGCTGTCAGGCTCGAGACTCGAACAGGAGGCAAGCCCATGAAGCTCTATTTCTCGCCGCTCAGTTGCTCGATGGCCACGCGCATTTCCCTCTACGAAGCGGGAGGCGCTGCTGAATACGAGGAGGTCGATCCCAAAACGAAAAAGACACTTCAGGGACGCGATTTTCTGGCCATCAATCCACTCGGTCTCGTGCCGGTGCTCGAGATGGACGACGGCGCCGTGCTCAGCGAAAACGCTGCCATCCTGCAGTTCGTCGCCGAGCGCTTCCCGGCTTCGGAGCTGGCACCCAGCGGCGGAGCGTCGAGACTTCGCGAGTGGCTCTCGTTCATCGGCACCGAGCTCCACAAGGGATTGTTCGTGCCGCTACTGGACAAGACCGCGCCGGAGGGTGCCAAGAGCTACGCGCTGTCCAAAGCCGATTCCCGTTTGGCTCGGCTCGCTTCCGCGCTCGAGGCACGAGAGTTCCTCTTGGACGGCTTCAGTGTCGCCGACGCGTATCTCTTCACGGTGTTGAACTGGTGCGCGGTCACCCCCGTGCAGCTGCAGGTTTGGCCTGCTATCGCTCGCTACCATCGACGTATCGCCGAGCGTCCGGCGGTCGCGCGAGCCTTCGAAGAAGAAAAGCTGCTGTACGGACGCCAACTTCAGCGCCACGGCCAGCTCGATGCTGCGACTGCGAGCGCGCTCGGCATCGCCCCAGCGTGAGCGCCCATGACGTGCGCACCGTGCGCGCACGTGGGCAACATGCCAAGATTTTCGGTCGTTTCTGAGCTTTCGCGCTGGATCGGCGGCGGCGCACGTGTTGTTTTCACGACATCATGATGGCGATGAGAAGCGTGCGCTCCTGCGCTCTGGTTTTTCTGGCAACGGGTTGTGGTGATGCCGGCAGCGAGCCTGGCCACGAGCAACAAAGCGCGACCGCTGCCGCACCGGCTGCCGCAGTGAATCCCAGCTCCAACCTTCAAGATGGGCAGACGGTGACGGTGAGCGCATCCGGGCTGGGTGTCTTTGGCCAGTTCATCGAAGGCGTGATCGTTCAGTGTCGTGCGGGGGTTCCGATCAGCACGGGCATTCCAGATTTGCCAGCCGAGTGCGGCGACGCGCTACGCTACACGTCCTTCGACGGCACGGTGGCGCGGGATCTCGTCGTCCGCTATACGGTCGAGCCCTTCATCGGTGAACCGTTCAACTGCGACACGCCGGGCGCGTGCGTAGTCGTCGTGAAGCCCTGGTTCGACAGCATCGCGCCGCTGATTGTCCCGATCTCGTTCAGCCCGCTGCCGCCGGTGCAGCGCGGCTCGATCAACGCGGGAATCGCGGACGCGAGCACGGGGGATCGGCTGCAAGTACGTGGAACGGGCTGGGCCGCAGGCGCCCTGGTGAAACTCGGCATCTGCCGGCCCGGGGGTACGGAGTGTCAGCAACAGACTCAGGTGCGGACGGAGACCGACGGCACGTTCGCGATCGAAGTGCCCGCGGAGCGGATTCTGCCCACGCAGCTCGGCTTCATCGATTGCACGGCCGCAGCGGGTGCCTGCGTGATCAGCGCCGCGGACCTGCGCGATCCAGACACGAGCCGTAGCGAGGCTGCCGTCCAATTCGCGCCCCTCGAATCCCAGCGCGGCACCGCCACACTGGATGCTTCGGCCTGGCTCATCGATGGCGCGCCGGTGCGGCTGGATGGGACGGGCTGGTTGACGGGGCGGATCATGCGCGTCCTCCAGTGCCGGGGAGCGACGTTCGAGTTTTGCGTCGACGTCGGGCAGGGCTCTCCGGACGGCGAGGGTGCCTTGCAAGCGCACCCAGTGCTGGTCGGCAGACTGCACGAGCGGCCGGAGCTCGATTGTGAGGCTTCGCCCAATCTCTGTTCGCTCGTCCTCGCGGACG
>DATHEN010000102.1:0-3064 GCA_035318565.1 Polyangiaceae bacterium | reverse complement strand
GAGCGGGCCCCGCGGAGCGAGCGCGAACGCCTTGCGAAAGGCGCCGGCCGCCCGCGCGGGCTGCCCCAGGTCCTCGAGCAAGACGCGACCCAGCGTGAAGGCGGCGAGTCCGGCTCTCGCGTCGCGCCCGAGCTGTGTGGCGCGCTGCAGAGGCGCGACGGCGTCTGCAGGGTGGCCACTCAGCCGCGCCACGTCTGCCGCGAGCAGTAAGTCTCCGGCGTCGTTGCCTACGGCTGCGAAGCCGCTCGCGGAGAGCAGCTCGTAGGCGGCGTCGTACTGTTTTCGAACCGCGAGCTCACGCCAGTCGCTCTTCCGCGCATCGGCAGCCGGCGTCTCGCGCGCTGTTTTCACGGCGGGTTTCGCAGAAGCGCGCCTGGCGTCCTGCGCGGGACTTTCGGGCAGAGCCGGTGCGGGCGGCGGCTTGGAAGGCACCGCGCGCACTGACCACGTCAGCTGCTCGCCCGCGTCGAGCACGTGTTCCCGGGCACCGTGCTCGACCCGCACGCGCCCTCGCTCGACCGTCACCTGCAGCTCGTCGCCTCGCAGCGCGACTTCGAACACGGTGCCGAGCACCGTCACGGTTGCGGTCCCGGCGCGGACCTGGAAATGCCGCCGCGGGTTCGGGGCAATCTCGAAACGCGCGGCTCCAGTCACGAGCTCGAGGCTCACGCTGTCGGGAACGACCCGTAAATTCGAGAGCCGTGTCTCCGGCTGCTTTACCCGCACCGCGCTGCCATCTGCGAGCACCAGGAGCGGCGCGTTCATGGGGCGAAGTCGCTCGAGGCGAGCGCTGGCCGTGCTGCCGAACCGGGAACCTTGCCAGAGCACGGCGCAGGCCACGAGCGCCATGCACAAGAGCGCTGCGCGCCGCACGAAGCGAGGTTTGCGACGCTCCGCCGCGCGCAGCACCCGAAAATGGATCTCGCGTTCACGTTCGCACGTCCAGCGTGGCTGAACGTGCTCTCTGCTCTCGGCGACGCGCGTATGAAAATCAGTCATGCGTGAAAGCCTCGTCGAGCAAGCGCTCCGCCTGGGCGATGCGGCGCTTGGCGGTTGCCAGTGAGCAGCCACACAGTCGTGCCACGTCTTCCAAGCGCTCACCTTCGACGTGGCGCAGCACCCAGGCGACGCGAGCATCGCAAGGAACGCGGTCCAAAACGGCGTAGACCTGCGTCAAGAGCGCGCGTTGCTCCGGGCTCGCCGCGCCGTCGGCAATGCGATCGTAAGCGGAAGCTTCGTCGAGGCCGAAGAAGCCGCGTATGCGACGCGCGCGCAAGCGCCTGCGGGCTACCCGCACCGTCACGCGCGCCAGCCAGCCGCGGACCGCCTGCGCGTCGCGAATGCTGGAATGTCCTCGAACCGCGATCAAAAAGACTTCTTGCACCGTGTCGTCCACGTCCTGGTCGCGACCGAGCAGCCGATGAGCGATGGCGGCCACGTAGCGTGCGTGGCTGCGAAACAGGTAATCCGGATCGAGCGAGGCCGTTCCGGCGTGCTCCTGCGCCGAGCGCCGTTGCACCATCTCCAGTTCGGCTCGGCTGCTTCGCATGCGGGGGCGAGCTTCAGGTTATCGCCTAAAGGTCGCGCTTTCAGTGTAGGTGCGCAAAGCTTGAAAAAACGGCTCAGCGTGAGGTTCGATTTTCGTGCTGGCGACCGAGCTTTACGGATTGAGCCGGAGCCCGGCTGCCAGTTGCACACTCACCCACATCCCGCGCAACGCTGGGTCGTCGATGCGACCACCCGCCGTGAGCGGCAACTTGGCGTAGCTCGATTCGCCCTGGAGCTCGAGTACCAGCAGCTCGCTCGGCCAAAATGAAATCGAAAGCACGGCGAGCGGCCATCCCCACGGAACGAGCTTGGCGTTGGCCGACGTGGAGTCCCCCGTGTGGACCCAGCCCGCGCGCAAGCCGGCGCCAGCGCGCGCCGTGACACGCGTCCAGCGTTGCTGGAGAAAGAGCGCTCCACCCAGCGTCCCGGTGCTCGCGCCCAACGTCGACCCCTGGTTGCCGAACTCGCCGCCTTCGAACAAGGCGTCGGCCATCCAGCTGATGTAACCCGGAAAGTCCTGTCCCAAGCGCGCTCCGCCTCCCCAGAGTGCGCCGCGGTGATTCAAGAAGCGGCGTGTCGAAACCACCGCCAGCGCTCGCACGATGCTCGGACTTTCGCGGCGAGGCCTGCGCGCTCCGCGTTCGCGCGCCGCTGCCCGCTGCTGAGCCAAGACTTCACGCACCGCGAGCGCCGTCTCTGCGGGTGGCGCTTCACCCTCTGGCTCGACCCGCGGGCTCGGGTTCACCTCGAGCTCCGCCCAGCTGGCGAGCACTAGCTCTGCCGCGGCGATGGCTACGAGGCGGCCGCGCGCCCGCACTTCGAGATCCGAGAAATCGATGCGCCTGCGCAGGCTCTTCCGAGTCAGCGGATCGTGCACCCAGAGATCCGCGTGCGTGACGTCGCAGCCGAGCCGGACACGCGTCGAAAATGGCCTGTCTTCGTGGGTGACGGTGGCTCCCAGTTCGGCGGCCAGCACACGCTGGACTTCTTCGTGTGGGATGGCCGCGCAGCTGACCATGTCCAGGCGCAGATGCGGCCCCTGCTCGAGCGCGTGCGCAGCGCCAGCCAGCGCGAGCAGCGCAACGAGTAAACGAAGTGTCGCGCGAGCCCTCACCCTGATCACCAGCCAACTAGCAACACCCTGGGTCTGTCAAGCGCGATGCCGGCCTCGAAAGAATGCGCGCGCCGTTTGAGCCGAAGCCGCTGGCTCGAAGCACCGCTATTCGAATGCCCGCGAGTCGCGTCAGCGTCGTGCTTGCGAGTGTTGCTGTGGCGCTGGCTTTGGCCAAGCCCTGTCTCGGCGCAGAAGCCGCTGCGCCAATCGCCTCCCGCGCGATCGGTGTGGACCTCGAAGGTGCTGCAGGCTTTGGCGTGCTGGCTACCCGCTCGGGTGCCGAGTCGGTTGGGTTGATCGGCACTCAGGCGCGCGTGCACATCGGCTACGTACAGCTCGGCGGATTCGCGGAGCGTTCACACGCGGCAGTCGACTCCGTCACCACTCTGGGCGGCTTTGCGG
>DATHEN010000101.1:0-3448 GCA_035318565.1 Polyangiaceae bacterium | reverse complement strand
CGTTCGAGACTTGGCGGCGTCAGGCGCCTCAGAAGGATGGTCGCTCGAGCGCGCTCGGTTCAGCGGAGGCAGGCATGGCCGCCGAAGCCGAGTACACGATGCTGGACGAAGAGATCAGCCGTAAATTCGACTACGAAACGGGGCACCAGCGTTACAAGGGCACGCCCGTCGAGGTCATCAACCAGTACAAGAAGGCCAGCGTCGAGGCGAAGACCTGGTACGACCGCTTGCAGAAGGTGGTCGATTCCTACGTCTCGCCGGAGTGGGCCACCACGGCTGTGGCTCGACAGGGTTCGCTCTACGACTCGCTGCGCACGGGCCTCTACAACGTGCGACCGCCCGAGCTGAAGATGTTCGACGCCAAGCAGGAGAAATTGCTCAAGTCGGCGGAGGAGAGCGACAACCTCGAGCTGCAGGAAAAGGCGGACGCCATTCGCGTTCAGGTTCAGCAAGCCTGGCGCGATCGCCGCGAGCAGGAGATCAACAGCGCGGACAACGTGATGGTCGATCGCTATGCCACGGCCACGGTGCTGGCTCGCCGCTACAACGTCTCGAGCGGCGGCGTGACGCGAGCGCTGCGACGCTTGGCGTTCTTCACCGATATCATCGGCGAAGCCAAGATGAAGCAGTACACGGCCAACGTCAAAGACCTCAACTACACCGAAGGCATGTTCACGAAGATGCGGCCCGGGCAGGTGACGGCACCGCCGTCGCAGGGCACGCCGCCGCCATTGCCGGTCTTGGCGCAGTGAACGAGAGAGGGAAGATGAAGAACGTTCACAATAAGGCAGCACGGCTGTGCCTGGTTCTCGCCGTGGCTTCGGCCTCGCTCGCCTGCGCCGGCCGCTCCGGCAAGGGCTCGGAGCTTCCGACCGGGACGAAGGTCAACACGCCGACCACCGGTGGGCCCGGCGTGGTCACGAGTCCCGAAGGCGAGCAGTACGCCGTCACCGATGCGCCTTCGAGTGGCGAGTCCTCGAATCGCCCCAAGATGAGCGGCGCCGCTGCCGGAGCGCACGCCGCGGGTTTGCAGGCGTTTCAGAACGGCGATCTCGAAGGCGCGCGCACGCAGTTTGCGCGCGCAAGCGACGCGGATGCGACTGCCTATCAAGCGCACTACTCGCTCGGTGTCGTGCGCGAGCGACTCGGTGAAGTGTCGGGCGCACTCACGGCGTATCGCAAGGCGATCACCGCGGTGCCCGACTACGAGCCCGCGATCGTGGCGTACGGGGTGCTGCTCGCTCGCACGGGTCGCGCCACCGAAGCCGAGACCTACTTGACCGAACGGCAGAGCCGTATGCCGAAGAGCGCGGCTGTTTCCGCTGCGCTGGCAGAGGTGAAGTCGGTCCAGGGCGACTCCGGCGCGGCTCAACGGCTCGCGCAGGACGCACTCAAGAAGAACCCCGACTACCGGCCTGCCATGGTCACGCTCGCGCGCGATCACTACCGCACCCGCCGCCTCGATCTCGCGCTGTATACGCTGCGCGGCATTCTGGACGGTTACGGTCCTGAGAACCCGCCGCGCGACAAGAACAACGCGGAAGCGCGCTTGCTGCGCGGGCTCATCTACAAAGAGCAGGGCCAGCGCGGCCCGGCGATCGACGAGTTTCGCAAGGCACTCACGAGCCGGCCCGATCTAGTCGAGGCCCGTGTGCAGCTCGCGGCGTACTTGCTCGAAGCCGGTAACGCGCCCGAGGCCGCTCAGCTCCTCGAATCCGCGCTGCGCTACGACAAGAACAACGTGCTGGCGCACCTCAATCTGGGCGACGCCTACCGCTTGCTCGGTAAGACCTCAGAGTCGAAGCGCGAATTCGAATGGGTGGCCGGCCGCGATCCGGCGCTCGCCCAGGTTCATTACAACCTCGGCCTTCTGTACCTTTTCAACGAGAACGTGCCGGGCATGAACCCGCGTACGGCCACCGATCGCGCCATCGTCGAGTTCGAGCAGTACAAGAAGATGCGGCCGCGCGTGCAAGGCGGAGCTCCCGACGACACGGACGAGCTGATCACACGCGCGAAGAGCAAGAAGGCGCTGCTCGAGGAGCAGGCGAAAGCCCCGCCCGCGGCCGCAAGCGCCGCTGGTGCAACGCCGGCCGCTGCGGGCAAGCCCGGTGCTACGACGCCTGCCAAACCGGGTACGCCCGCCGGCACGACTCCGGCGAAGCCGCCCGCAGGCGGTGCTACACCACCGGCGGGAACGACTCCGGCCAAGCCGCCCGCAGGCGGTACTACGCCGCCGGCGGGAACGACTCCGGCCAAGCCACCCGCGGGCGGTGCTACACCACCGGCGGGAACGACTCCGGCCAAGCCACCTGCGGGCGGTGCTACACCACCAGCGGGAACGAGTCCGGCCAAGCCACCCGCTCAGGGAGGTACCAAGTGAAAGCGTCGTGGATTGCAGGTTTCGCCCTGTTGCTCGGAGCCGCGCTTCCGAGCACGGCTCTCGCTCAGAAAAAGGGACGCGTCGTCACCATCAGTGAAGTGACGATCGTGGGCCGCGTTCAGAAGCCGATTGCTGCGGTGGACGTCAGCCGCATTCAGCCCAAGTTGACCTTGGCGGAGCTCCGGCAGCCGTTCGTCGATCGCATCGAGCGCGCCGTGTACCGCGATCCGTTCTGATCGCCTCGGCGCGACCCGATTGCCCAGCGGCCCGCCATTATCTGCTTTCTCCTCAGCGTAGCGGTTGCTGTCGCGTGTTTCCGTGCTGCACTAGTGCGGCTACGTCGCGTCACCCGGGGGCTCGGGCAATGCCGGGCGTTGCGTGAAGAACTGAAACAACGGGGGAGCGCGGTTTCGGGGCGCGGCTTGCATGAAGTCGAGAGGGCTTGGCTTGCGCAAATCTTGGACGCTCCGAGCTCGCGGGCGGCCGTGGCGCTCATGAACGAAAGACTTTCGGAGGTACGCAGGGAGACTGACGTTGGCGCCGAAATACCGCGTGTGTCAGCGCGTATCGTACTCACGGCAGCCACGGCGCTCGCAGTCGTGGCGCTGCTCGGCGGCGCTCCGGGCGGAGCCCGAGTCGGGAGCGCTGCGGCAGCGTTTGCGGTTGGCCTGGTTGCGGCGTTCGGGATCGCCCAGATCGGCCGAATTTCGCGCGACCGTACGCGCGAGCAGATCGAAACGTGGAACTCGCTCGTCAAAAAGCTGGTCGCGCAGACTGCGACCGGGCCGGACGACAGCATCGAAAAGAGTGAGCATCAGTAGACCCGTGGCTCGCCCGCGGCTACTCTCGCCGAGACCGAGGAACTTCGGAGGGCGAGCGCTGTCTCACGGCGTAGCCCATCTTCAGACGATACCCAGAGGTTAGTGATGACGCAGCAGCCTTATCCGCACGGTCCAGGCCAGTCTCAGCGCCCCGGTCAAATGACCGCAGTGATGCGGGCGGTGGCGGCAGTCGGGCCGAAGGTGCTGCGGATCGGGCTCGTGCAGGCCGGTCGCGTCGTAGAAG
>DATHEN010000100.1:0-2178 GCA_035318565.1 Polyangiaceae bacterium | reverse complement strand
CGCGAGCCGTCCGTAAGAGGTCTTGTTCCGTCACTCGGCGACCTCAGGCCCATGCTACCGGTTCTGGCTGTACGTGGATTTTTCTCGGGCTCGCCCAAGCCGCGTCCGGCCGCGCGCGTTGGCCCGCTGTGCGTCGCGCTGGCGCTACCGCTCGCCTGCCAGGCCGAGGACCGCAGCTTCGATCCCGCCCTCGAGCCTTCGGCCGAAGAGCCCACGGTTCTCATTCGAAGCGCGCGGCCGGAGACCGAGCGCGCGCTGCAGGCGGCGAGCGACGCCGGGACCGACGCCGAGAGCACAATGAACTCGCCGTTTTGCCCTGCCGGGATGGAGCTCGTGGATGGCACGTTCTGCCCGTTCATGGGTCATCGTTGCGTAGAGTGGGTGAATGAGAAACAGGATCGCTGCAAGCGCTACGCGCCGCCTCCGATTTGTGAGGGTAAACAGCGTCCGATCAGCGTCTGCGTGGACCGCTACGAGTATCCGAACCAGCCCGGCACGTACCCGGTGGTGATGACCAATTTTCTCGAAGCCGCTGCGGCTTGCGAGCAAGAAAACAAGCGACTTTGCACGGAAAGCGAGTGGACGCTCGCCTGCGAAGGCAACGAGCGTCTGCCGTATCCCTACGGATACGAGCGCGATTCGAGCGCCTGTAACATCGACCGCACGTATCGCGTGCCGGACATGGAGGCGTTCAGCCACGAGAGCAAGGTGGCCGCGGAAGTGGCGCGGCTCGATCAGCGGGTCCAGAGCGGGTCGATGCCACGCTGTAAGAGCCCCTTCGGCATCTACGACATGACGGGAAACGTCGACGAGTGGGTGGTCAACGAAACGCGGGCGCCGGACTCCGAAGCCGACATCTCGGGGTTGAAGGGCGGCTATTTCGGTCCGATCCGCGCGCGCTGCCGGCCGATGACGACCTCGCACAATCGTTGGTTCCGCTTCTATCAGGTCGGCTTTCGCTGCTGCGCCGATCCTTTGCGGCAGCCGGCGCGCGGGGAGATTGCCACCACCACGCGCCGCTGAGTACTGGTACGCAGGCCCATTCGCGGCTAAAACGACTGTCGCGATATTTAGCGCGTGTGGCTGTTGCCCAGGACACCGCGTTCGACTAGCGTTGCGGGCGTGGAGTTTGCATGCGTGAGCGCCCGATGCGGCCGCGTATCACATCGAACCCGGGCCCATAGCTCAATCGGTCAGAGCCCCCGGCTCATAACCGGGTTGTTCCTGGTTCGAACCCAGGTGGGCCCACTTTCCACCGTGGCGTGGCATGGGTAGAGCTACGCGGAGGAGTCAGCTTCAAACGTGACCATCGAAGCCCAGATCGATGCCTTGGAAAGCCTGGCGGTATTGGACGCCGAGCTAAAAGACTTGCGCGAAGAGCTCGGACGCGAGCGGCTTGCGCTGAATACCAAACAGCAGCACCTCGCTGAGCTCGACGCGCGCCTGTCCCGCGACCAAAAGGGCGTCGAGGAGATGGAGCGGATGCGCAGCGAGCTGATGGCAGAAGTCCGTCAGATGAGCGCGCAAGTCGAGAAATCCCGAGAGAAACTCGGGAGGTGCCGCACGGAGCGCGAAGCCAACGCGGCGCAGCGCGAAGTGGAGGAGCTTCGCAAGCTCTACCGAGATCGCGAGCTCGAAATCGACAAGCTCATGGCGCTCGTGGAAAATGCGCGTGGCGAGATCGACAAGGTGACCGCCGAGCGCGGGACGCTCGCTGGAGAGCTCGGCGCCAATCAGACGGACGTGGCAACGAAGCTGGCAGACCTGGAGCAACAAACGGCCAGCAAGGACAGCGCCCGCCAGGAAGCCGCAGCACGGGTGAGTCCGGTGCTGTACCGTCGCTACGAGCTGATTCGGAAGCGCAAGGGCACGGCTCTGGCGCACACCGTGGAAGGCACGTGCAGCGCTTGCCACATGCGGCTGCCGCCCATGCTTTTCCAACAGCTCATGCGCAAGGATGACTTCAGTCAGTGCCCGAGCTGCAATCGCATCCTTTACTTTCGCCCAGAGCGGGCAGCAGCGGACAGCCAATCGAGCGAAGCGTGAGGCTCTGCTACGAGGGGCGCTGCCGAATCCGGGAACGAGCTGCATGAAAGCGTGCGCGCAATGTGGGCGACTTTACCCGGATGACGCCGGGTTCTGTCCGATCGACGGATCCCAGCTGACCAGCGCCACTCA
>DATHEN010000099.1:0-5997 GCA_035318565.1 Polyangiaceae bacterium | reverse complement strand
TGGACCGCGAGGGACGCGTCCTCTTGTTCAATTCGGAAGCACAGCGTTTATTCGAGCGTCCGCTCGCCGGGTCGCGGCTGCGGAGTTGGTGCGATCTGGTAGAGGCTCCGCCCTGCGACGACAGCGGGGCGCTGCCGCTCGAAGATGACCCGCTCGCTTGGGCGCTGAGCGGCGGCGAACCGCGCGAATTCGAGCAGTTCGTGGCCAGCGGGGATCATGCGGACGGCGCGTTCGTGGTCGTGACGGCGCGCGGCTTGTACGACCCTGCAGGATGCAGCAGCGGTGCCCTGCTACTGGTGCGTGACGTGACGGTTCGCGAACGCGTGCGGCGCACGCTCGAACGCGCGAACGCGGAGCTGCGTCGTACCGACACGCAACGCGCCGAGCTCGCAGCGCTCTTGGTGCACGATCTGAAAAGCCCGCTGCAGAGTATCATCATGAACACGCGCTATCTGATCGCCGGCAGCAACGCGAGCGATGCAGAGCGCGATTGTTTGAAGGACGTGCTCAGCGCCGCCGACAGCATGCATCGTATGGTGCTCGACCTCCTGGATGTGAGCGTCAGCGAGGACAGCGCGCTCAGCATGAACTACCTCGAGCTGAACGTGCTCGAGTTGCTCGAACAGGTGCGCGAATCCATGGCGCTGCGCGCAGCCGATCAGCGTCAGAGCATCCTCACGAGCGTGCTCCTCGACGCGCAGACGCTTCGCGCGGACCGCGAGCTCTTGAGGCGCGTGCTTTCCAACCTCGTCGAAAATTGCATCAAGTACGGACCCGTCGGCGGCAAGATCGGCATCGAGGCGCGCTCCGTACCGGCTGCGATCGAGTTTCGCGTGCACGACGAGGGACCCGGCATTCCCGAGGCCAAGCGCACCAAGATTTTCGAAAAATACATGCGCGTGGACCCGGACTCGAGCGCGCTGCGCGCAGGAAGCCGCGGGCTCGGGCTCAGGTTTTGCTGGGTGGCAGTCGAGGCGCACGGGGGGCGAATCTGGGTCGAGGACAACTTGCCGAAGGGGGCCTGCTTTTGTTTCCAGATACCGATCACGTGACGAGCAGCGATTCGCAGTAGCGACGTCGCAAGCGCCGCCCGTGCTGCCCGGATCCGGGCAGTGGCTGGTCGAAACCGGGCATGGCTTTGCGTTCGTAAGACGAGTCTGCTGGCAGAAACCCGCGGCTTACTCGGGCAAACAGCGGCGTGCACGATGCTTGCACCTGTAGCCGCGCCCGCGTCTTCCCGATGGCGCGATAAGGAGGCATTGAATGCAGACCAGCCAGGGCGAAAGTGCAATAGCTACAGGCGCGGGATCCCAGTCTGCCGCGCACGAGCAGCTGCAGGCTCTGTACGTCGCGCTCTTGATGCGGCAAGAGCGCTTCGACGAATTCAAGCAGCTCTTGGCTCTGTATCCCAAGCCGGGTGCGAGCGATGACGCCGAATCAGACCAGGCCGCTGCGATCCGTCGCAAATTGAACGAGCGTATCAGTGCTTGGATCGGCTCGGCATTCACGGGTCTCGCTGCGCATCAGGTGTTGGTCTGGCGCGCGGTGCTGATCGAAGAGCAGTGGGGTCTGTCGTTGTCGAGCACGCTCGATCGCAGCTCCTGACACCAGCGCGAGAAAGACCGAGGCTTCCTGCTAAACGTGCACAATGGCGGTTCGACGTCCGACGGCAACATGCCCTTGCTGTACGAAGCCTTCGTGGAAACATTGCCTCCCGCGCTGCGGGGGGTAGCGCGGGAGCTGCCGTGGCACCTCAAGCTCGTGGCAGATAGGAGCGCGGGCTGGTCGGAAGTGTTTCCGCATCAGCTGAGTCTGGGAGCGCCGCAGCTGTTCGCGGAAGCCTTGCCCGGCGCCCCGCTGGCGCGTGTCCGCGAGGCAACGCTGGCGCATCTCTTGTGTGTGCTCGAGGCGGCGGTCCTCGAGCGCTGCTGTGTGGATCGCGCTCAGCTGGACTCCGAGGTGAGCGCGGTGCTCGAAGCCCTCGCCGGGGCACGCGCGAGCGCTCTCGCGCGCCTCGGTCCCGCGGCCGAGCGCGCGCATGCCATGGCGCGTGCCGAGACACTCGCGGCGCTCGAGGAAGAACGGCAAATTCTTCCCGAAGCGCGCCCCGTGACGTTCGAGGATTACCGCCGCATCACGCGCGCCAAGGCCAGCGTCTCGTGTACGGCGACGCTGCTGCTCGCCCAGCTGGCAGAGACCGGGCAGCGGGAAAGTCGAATCATTCATCGCGCGCTGGGCAACGCGTGGCACGCGATCCAGTTCGAGCGCGATGTCTTGTGCTGGGAGCGGGACTGGCGCACGGGCAGTGCATGGGTCGTGCCGCTGGTGCGCGGTATCCGTTCGCGGCGTCGCAACGGTGAGCGCGCCACGGAGCCCGATCTGGTGCGCCGCGCCGTGCTCGGCTCCGGCGTTCTGGAGATGCTGCTCGGCATGGCGGTGAGCGAGTACCGCAAGACTCGGCGGCGTGCGTGCGCGCTCGGCGCCGAAAGGATCTGGGCCTGGGCGGCTTCGCGCGAAGCTCACCTATCGGAGCTCTTGACGTGCGAGAGCGAAAGCGCCGGTTACGTCATTCGCTTGCAAAAGCTCGCGCCCTGGGCGCGTGAAGTTTTCCGCTGAGCCTCACTCATCGGTGGGCGGCGTGAAACTCTCTCCGAGGCGTTCCCATTTGCGCTCGAGTGCCTTGCGGTCGAGCCCGATCAGCCGCGCCGCCGCGCTCTTGTTCCCGCCACAAGTGGCCACCGCTTGCTCGAGGACCGCCCGCTCCACGACCTCGAGCTTCGAACCGAAGCGCCCGGGTAGGGCGAGAATGGCCTTGGCCAGATTGTCGAGCTCCATGCGCGATCGGTCGGCGTCCTCGCCTACCAGGTCTTTCAAAATGGGCACGTCTATGTCCGTGGTGTCGGCGAGCAGCGCCAGCCGCTCGATCGTGTTCTTCAACTCGCGCACGTTGCCGGGCCAACTGCGCTTGCTCAGCCAATCCATGGCCGCCTCGCTGAAGCGAAGCTTGCGCGGAATTTCCTCGACGAACCAGTGTACCAGCTCGTTCAGGTCTTCCTGCCGTTCGGCGAGCGTGGGCAGCTCGATGGAAACGACGTTCAATCGATAGAACAAATCCTCACGGAATTGGCCGCGGCGCATGCGCGATTCGAGGTCGACGTGAGTCGCCGCGAGTACTCGAGCCCGCAGCGGCAGCTCCTCCTCCGAGCCCAGTGGTCGAAAGGTGCGATCCTCCAGTACGCGCAGGAGCTTGGCCTGAAGCTCGCTGGGCATCTCGGCGATTTCGTCCAGGAGCAGCGTGCCTGCTCCGGCGAGCTCGAGCTGTCCGCGCACACGCCGCGAGGCTCCCGTGAACGCGCCGCGCTCGTGGCCGAAAATCAAGGACTCGACCAGCGTGCCCGGTAACGCCGAGCAGTTCACGGCCAGAAAGCGCTGACTGTTGCGGCCGCTCATTTCGTGAATGGCGCGCGCCACCATTTCCTTGCCGCTGCCGGTCTCGCCGCGGATCAGCACCGGAGAGTCGGCGTTGGCCACGCGGTCCACCAGCCGGCGTACGCGCTCCATCTGCGGAGAAGAACCCACGATTTGCGCGGTTCCCCAGACGCGCTCGACGCGCTTTCTGAGCTGCGAGACTTCACCCCGCAGCTGGAAGCGCTCGCGCAGGCCCTCCACGATGGGCAGGAGCATCTCCGGGCAGAGCTCGTCCTTCAGGACGTAGTCCTGCGCGCCGTGTCGCATGGCCTCGCGAATCTCGGCGAGCTCGCTCGAGGCGGTGATCATGACCGCTGGGATCTGGCGACCGGTTTCACGCAACCAGCGCAGGAGCTCGAGGCCGGACCGATCGATCGAGGTCTCGGACAGCCGGATATCCACGAGCAACAGATCCGGCGCTCCGGAGCTGATGAGGTCTTTTGCGAGCGCCAGCGAATCAGCCTCCGCGATCTCCAGGTCTTCCAGCGTTCGAAGCATGTCACGCAGCACGCGGCGGGCACTGCGCTGATCGTCCACGAGCAGAACCTTCACGCCACCTCGGCTTGGGAGAGGAACTTGCGGTGCGGAGCCGCACCGTTATGCACGTCTTCGACACGGACGCCGATGGTGAAGCGCGTGCGGCCCTGCTCGCGGCTGGCTTGGATCGTCCAGCCGTGTGCGCGGACCAGTCGGTGGGTGATGGACAGGCCGAGGCCCGTGCCGTGCAGCTTGGTGGTGAACCAAGGCGTGAACAATCGAGCTGGATCGCCGCTGAATCCGCTGCCTTCGTCCCAGACCACGAGCTCCGCGCCGCTTTGCGTCCTTCGAAACTCGATGCCGACGCGCCCGCCGGGCCCGGACGCCTCGAGCGCGTTCGTGAGTAAATTGACCAGGACTTGACTGGTTTGCTGCACGTCGCAGAAAAGGTGTGCTTCGAGTCCCACGTTCACTTCGATGGCCGGCCGGCGGAATGTATCCGAGAGCAGCGCCTGGGCACGCGAGCACAGCTCCAGGACCGGCACAGCGCGGCGCTCCAGGCGGTGCGTGGCCATGCGGCGTAGGCCGGCGACCAAGCGCTCCAAGCGCTGCACTTCCTCGCGTCCAATTTCCAAGTCCTCGCTGTCGAGGTGGGAGTCTGCGCGGCTGCGTTCGAACAGGCTACGAAAGTAGTTGATGGGATAGCGCACCTCGTGCGCGATTTCGGCGGCCACGGTTTCGAGCAATGCTTCGCGCTCGCCGCGCCATGCCGCCATCTGCTGCAACCGGCCCTGCTCGAGCTCACGCGCAGCGCGGACACGCGCGAACGCGAGCGCGCCCAGGTGCAGGATGGTTTCGAGCAGCCGGCGATCCAGAGGGCGAAGCGCGCGAGCCCCACCCGCGACGCACACGCGCAAGGTGCCGAATTTCTCATTTTCGATCGATACCGGCAACGCGACGAACTCAACGCCTGCGCGCTCGCGGGCGATCCGGGGCGAGCTGCGCGGGCGGCGGCCGCTGACAGTGCGCTCTGCCGGTGCCTCCAGGGGCTTGCTTTCGCTCTCCAGCTCGAGCTCCACGTATTCGCAAGGCACCGAGCTTTGCACGCACGTCTCGAGAGCACGCGCCACCTGCTCTTCGCTCTGCAGCGAGCACAGCTCGACCGCCAGCTGCTCGAGCGCCCGCTGGTGCTCGGTCTCGGGGGATGTGGCACGCAAATCGAAGCGGCGACTCACGAGCGTGTGCGTTGCCAGGGCAGCGGCGGTTCCGATGGCGAGCACTGCGAGCGCCAAGTGGACCGACACGCCGCCCAGCGCTGCCAGCCAAACGCCTACCGCGAAAAGGCTCACCGCCGCGAGCATCTGCGGGGCGTACCGGCGTTTCGAGGAGTTGGAGGGCACTCTTGCCATGGCCACCAGCGCAGGGGCTCGTTGGGAGCGCCCACCAGACTACGCGCGCGCCCATCCCCTCGCCAATCCTCGCATACAAGTAGTCTCAAATCTTGGTAAACAGCGGCGTAGCAGGGCAGCCGCTTCGGGCGGCCCCCCGGCTTTTGCCCGAAAGATCCCATGGAACCCTGGAAAGTGCGCAAGAGTCGGGTCGTGCTCGAGCGCCGCTGGCTGCGCATCCGCGAAGAACACGTCGAGCTGCCCACCGGTCAAGAGATCGAAGAATTTCACGTGCTCGAGGGGCCGAACTGGGTCGGTGTGCTGGCCCTCACGGAAGACGGGCGCGTGATCTTGGTCGATCAGTACCGGCACGGCATCGCCGCGCTCAGTCGCGAGCTGCCCGCCGGGGTCATCGAGCCGAACGAGTCTGCGCTGGAGGCTGCACGCCGCGAGCTCCTGGAAGAAACGGGTTGTGCCGCCGAGCACTGGGAGCCGCTGATTTACTTTGCGACCGAGCCAGCTCGCCACACGACGATGGCGCAATTCTTCGTGGCGCGTGGTGCGCGTTTCGTAGCGGAGCAGCGCCTCGACCCCGGGGAGCACATGAGCGTGCTGTCCGCGACCCCTGCGGAAGTGTTCGAGCAAATCGAGAGCGGCGTGATAC
>DATHEN010000098.1:0-9264 GCA_035318565.1 Polyangiaceae bacterium | reverse complement strand
TGAAAGGCACGGTTGAACATGCGCAAACAGTACGATTTCTCTCATGGTCGACGCGGGCCGATCGTCGCAGCGACCAAAGGCAAGACTCGGATCACGATCCGTGTCGATGACGACCTACTCGAGTGGTTCCGGCAACAGGTAGACGATGCAGGAGGCGGCAACTACCAGACGATGATCAATGCCGCCTTGCGGTCGTATATGCAGGCCAAACAAGAACCTCTTGAGGCTATCGTTCGGCGGGTAGTCAAGGACGAGCTTCGAAAGGACAAGAGCAAGCGCTCGACCAAGTCGAAACGAGCTGCATAACCCGGCGTTGCTGCTGACGAGCCCCTCGCCTACGCTCTGGCGCTCGCAGCTGAACGCAAATACGTTGGACGGGCGACGGAATTGCCAGCCTGCACGCGTGTTGTCTAGACTTCGTTCCGAGGCTATTCTTGCGTTCGTGGCAAACGCTCTTCCGAGCCCCCCGCCGGGTTTCGACGACCTCACACCCGAAGACAAGGTTCGTTACGTCGGTTCGTTGTGGGATCGCAGCGTGGCCGATCAGGAACGCCTGCCGATTTCTGAAGCTCAGCGCAACCTGGTCCGACAGCGCCTCGCAGCTCACCAGGCCAACCCTGGGGCCGCTCGACCTTGGTCGGAAGTGCGACGCGAGATTGAGCTGGCCGTTTCGAAGAATCAGTCGCGTTGACTCGCCCTGAAACCCGCACTAACGCCGGACGCCCACGTGGACGTCTTGCAGGCTGTTGAGCACTACAACGCCCAGCCGCCACTTCTCGGGTTTGAGTTTCTGGACGAGTTCGAACACACCACAAAGCTGATTCGCGAGAACCCGCTCCTTTCAACGCTCGTCGACCCTCCGATCCGACGCGCTCTCGTTTATCGCTTTCCCTACGGCGTCTTCTTCGTTGCTGGCGAGTTCGACGAGCCCGACGTCGTGGTAGCCGTTATCGATCTTCGTCAAGACCCGGACGTGATTCGCCAGGCCTATTCGCGCTGAAGCACACGCCGTCCAACAAGGCGTTGCAGCTGTCGAGCTTGTCGCGCCGGCTTCGCCGTCACTCTGGCGCTCGCAGCTGAACGCCGGTACGTTAGACCGCAACCATATCCTCGAGCGGCTCCATGACGATCACTCTCCAGACCGCGACGCCTGCGGATGCCGGCGACATCGCCAGCCTCTTGAGCGCAGCATGGGCCGCCACGTACGGGTCATTTCTGACCCCCGACGAGCTAAGCCTCGTTGCTCGCGAATGGCATCACCCGGATGGCTTGCGTCGCCAGATGTCCGATCCTCGCGTCGGATTCCTATTGGCCCGTACAGATACCGGAGCTCTTGTCGGAGTTGCGACCGTCAAGCAATCGGACGATGCGGGGACCGTTTCGGTGCTCCGCCTTTACGTTCTTCGCGACTACCAGGGTCAAGGAATCGGTTCACAGCTCCTCAACCGTGCACTCGCGGCCTTCCCCAACGCGCAACGAATCGAGCTGCAAGTGGCGGAGGGAAACCCCTCGGGTCTGTCCTTCTGGACGAAGCGAGGCTTTCGGGCCTGCGGTCACGATGAAGCGCGAATCGGGGATATCACGCTCGCGCTAGTTTCGATGGAGCGGACGGTTGCGGCCTAACAAGTGCTTCTGACGTATCCCCTCGAATCGGGTCGTGATCAGGCGCGAAACGGGGGATTGGGGCATCGACGTGCATGGAGGTCTCTGATCTATTGGCGTTGCCACCTTGCAACTGCCAATTCCATTGGATAGGTTCTGCCGGCTAGGCAGAGCAACCACGCGACGAGCCTCAGAGCTCCGGTGGCGTAACGGGATAGTTGGGGGCGCCGCCGGGCGTGCCCCGGACGATCGAGCGACAGCTACGGTACCTAGCGGGGCGTACAAAGGCCCAGAGCGCATGCGGCCCGCCCACAACACCGCCACCACTTGCAGCGCGATTGAAACGAAGAAGAGCGCGACGACTCGTGTCATCGATCCCAGAGCGCCGCGAGCGGTCACCAATTCGCCGCATCCGGTCATTGTCGTTTTCCAAGGGCGGTGGGACGATCTTTGAGACAGACTGGGTCAGGGGCCCGAGCGGCCCAAGGAGTATTTCGATCATGAAAATTCGGGCTCGCCTGCTGCTTCCGTGCCTCGCCCTTTCAGTCCTCGGCTGCTCGGGAGAAGACGATTCGGAAACCGAGCCCGAAGGTGAGAAGTGGTCCACGCTCATCGAAGAGAGTTGGACGCTCGGGGCCGGCGGCGAGGCGAAGGATCATTGTGTGAAGGTCACGATCGAGGAAGACATGTACGTGTCCGCCATCCGCCCGCTCAGCCCGAAGGGCACGCATCACACTTTCCTCGCCATGAGCGAGACGGCGCAGGGCGAGCGCTGCACGACGGCGGTTGGCCTGGGTCAGCTCTTGTATGCGTCAGGCGTCGGGTCTCCCGGTGTCGAGCTCCCCAAAGGCGTTGCCATGAAGCTCCCCGCAGGCAAAGTGCTGAACCTCAGCCTGCATCTGTACAACCCAGGCTCGAGTGAGATCACCGGTACGAGCGGGATGGAAATCGTGCGCGTCGACCCCGCGGAGGTGGAGTTCGAATCTGGCACCTTGCTGGCGGGACCGGTAGCGCTCGCGATCCCACCCGGACGTTCTACGGCCACACAGAACTGCGTGTTGAAGCAGGAGCAAACGGCGTTCGCGCTGTTTCCGCACATGCACCAGCTCGGAGCTCACTTCAAGACGACGGTCACCGTGGGTGGCGTATCCAAGGTGCTGCACGACGGCGCTTACGACTTCGAAGAGCAGGACCAGCTCGCCATCGAGCCGCTCAAGCTCATGCCGGGTGACATCGTCACCACCGAATGCACCTTCGAGAACCCCACTGCACAGATCGTCAAGTTCGGTGAAAGCTCGGACACCGAGATGTGCTTCAGCGTGCTCTTCGGGTATCCGCGTCCGGCACGCACGATGTGCGTGGAGCCCTGATCGCGGAGCGCCGGGCTCGGAAAAGGGCTAGCGCCGTGAGCACGGCGCCGAACCAGCCCGCGGACGAGCCGCGCCGCGTGACACGGCAGCCGCAGCTCGCTCCCTCGTCCTCGTCCGAGCGCTTCACAGCCGCGCAGATTTCACTCGTGCGGACGGGCTGTGGCTCGCCTGTGTAGGGCTCGCAGCGGTTGGTGTTCCTGCACGCAGCTTCCCAGACCAGAGGCGTGCAAAGTTGTGCAGAGGTGGTCCCCGGCGTACACGTCAGAGGTTCGAGGATGCCGTTCTCGTACATCACTGGCTGTGCGGTCTCGCCATCGTCGGTGGATAGACCGAGCTCGAAGCCCTGATGCGCTTCGTGCGTGCACACGTACAAGCCGTGTAGCGTCGGGCGCGCACACCCGACGTGTCCGTCCAGGCTGCGCGTGAATGCGTGATCGAGGGTGGAAGCTCGATAGAGGCCGAGCACAGCGCGATCCACGGGTCGAGAGTTCTCTTCCGCGAATGGATCCCCCACGCTGACGAACAGGCGCGAGCCATCCGGCGAGAGCGTTGCATCGATGATTTCTGCGGGAACTCGCAAGATTTCGCGCCAGGTTTGGCCCGAGTCGGCCGAATGCAGCAAGCGACCGTCCACGAAGTCCCCGACGATAGGACCGCTGATACGCACGTACAGCTTGCGTGGATCGCTCGGGCTCACCGTGAGACCCGTGCCGTAAGCGTCGACGTTCGTGCCGGGGAGCACCTGCGCCTTCCAGCTGACCCCGCCATCGGTGCTGCGATAGAGCGCGCCGACTTCTTCCCCGGCCGTCTGGGTACGCCCCAGCACGTACAGCTCGGGAGTTTCGCCATGAGTCGTGTGGAGGCCGAGCGGAAACATGTCGTTGGCGAGCGGCACCCCGACCTTCGTCCAGGTTTCGCCGGTGTCCGCGGATCGCCAGATCTGATTGACGTAACTTTGCAGATCCTGATCGTAGTTCGAGGTCACCAGCGTGACGTGCGTGTTGTCCCGCGGATCGATCGCGATGCCCGCGACGCGGTGATCGAGCGGACGACGCCAAGTGCATCCATCGGAAGAAGCGTGCAAGCCAGCGAGCGCCCCGGACAGAAGCTGCCGTTCGCCATCGATAACAACGGATCTTCCCAGCCGAAGATGCCTACACCTTCTTCACAATTCCAGTACCAGGTGCAGCCCCGATCCGGTGAAGTGAGCAGGCCTTGCGTGTGGGTAGCCCACAGGCGGTCTGGATCGTTGGGAGCCACGAGGATGCTCGTGAAAGCCGGCACGCGGGCGGCGTGCGCGCTCGCGTGTTCGATCGACCCCGTGAACGTAACAGCCAACGCCCAGGCCATCAGACTCGAGCGACGAACGTGATGAAGATGACGCATGGTGCCGATGTTGCTCGTACCAGGGTGCCGTAGCGCCCGGGGCAGTACAACGCAGAATCACTCGGCACGCTCGACATTCGTGCACCTTTGACCGTGGCGCCATGCTGCCAAAAGTGGCAGCTCGTGAGAGATTGCTACGGGACGTGCGCGCTGACGACTCGCTGCCGGATCGTGAAATTCAGCGACGCGAAGGTGGAGTGACCGACCGGTGACATCAGCGGCATACGATCCGTCTCGGACTTTTGAGCCGCTGGTCGTTGCCGTACGCCGCCCTTGCGCGCGAGTGTGCGATCTAGGGGTAATGTCCGCATCGCGCTGGTTCGATCACTTTTGCGCGCCTTGAGCTCGCGCTCGACTTTGCCTTTCAGTTTCCGGGGTTCGAGCGGGGAGCGGCCGCGCTCTTGTGACGAGGCCGGAGGCGTGCGAAAGTGTGCGATTGATTTTGGTGGGAGGCGTGTGTTGAAGCTCTACGTTCGCTTGGGGTTAGCTGCCATTGGCGTATTGGGTGCGTTGTCTGCCTGCGGAGACGAGTCGAATCCTGCCGATTCCGAGAGGCGTTGCCGGAGCGACCGCGATTGCCCTGGAGGCGCTTGCCTGCTTTTCGCAGGTCGCCCCGGCGTGTGTACTTCGCCAGAGCAGGCTTGCAACGGTTCGAAGGGCCGCCCTTGTGCGGCAGGGCTAACTTGCGGAGCAGACGGTGTCTGTCGGAACAGTTGCGATGCGGCACACCCCTGCTTGGGCGAGCGCGTGTGTGTGGAAGGCGCGTGCTACGGAGCGAGGCCCCAGTGCGATGCCGGCGCGCGCTCGTGCGAGCCGCCGCCAGAGGCTGGCACTCTCGACGCTGGCAGTGAAGGGGGACCGGGCGCGGACGCGAGTCTCGAAGGCGGAGACGCCGGGACGGACGCGCGTTCCGATGCGAACGACGGCGGAGAGGCTTCGGTACTCGGTGATGCCGCTGCAGATGCCACGGAAGCTGAGGCCGGCATCGAGGCCGGCACCGACGCCGGCAGCGATTCCGGCGCCAGCTGCGGGCGGACCTCGGACTCGACCGAGCTCGGCTACTACTTTGGTTTTCACTGCGGAACCTTCGCCGTCTCGCAGGCTATCGCCGGCGCGAACGGCGTCATCTATCTGTTCTCGAAACCCACGCGCCGTATCTACGCATGGTCGGCTGTGACCGGTGAGTGCCATACACCGATTCCGCTCGGCGTGAGTCCGCAGTACGCGGCTTACTCACGGGAGAACCAGCAGCTGTACGTCGCGTACGCCAGCGGCGCGATCACTTCGATCGACGCGTCGAGCGGTGTGGAAAAGCCGTTCGCGAGCACGCCCCTGGCGCCGCTCGGGTTGGCAACGGCCGGCAAGTATGTCATCGGCGCCGACACCAGCGGCGCGTGGGCCACTCATTACTCGTTCGCTCCGAGCGGAACACTGATTTCCGCCGAAGAATGGAACTATTACTCGCGCGAATACGAATGGAGTGAAGCCAATCAGAGCCTGTACTTCATGCGCGATGACACCTCGCCCAATGACGTGCATTTCGAACACATCGATTGCGCGACAGGGCAGATCGCGGCGCATGGGGAATCCCCCTACCACGGCGCCTTCGAGATCGCCCCGCCCGTGCGAGTCAGTCCGGACGGGTCGCGTATTCTCGTGCATGGCGATGTCTACGACGCTCACACGTTGCAGCGGCTGGTGTCACTGCCCGGAAACATCGTGGCGGCGGACTGGCTTTCCGCCGATTCCCTGCTGCTGATGCGCGCGATCGAAGGAGAGTTCACGATTGTGGAACAACGCTCCGGTGCGCTTCTCAAATTGGTGAACGTGAAGCGCTTCGAGGGCAACCCTGTCGCGCTCCGGCGCTCTGGCAACGGTGCCATAGTCGTCACCACTTACGAAAGCGACGCGCGGCTTTCCACATACCACCCCAACGCGCATGGCGACGAAGACACCGTCGAGTATTCCCAGGACGCGTTCCCGTTGGATCGCGCTGCATCCCGCGACACGGACCACGACGGATATCCCGATAGCTGGAACCCTGGTGGCGGCGCGAGCAGTACGGGCCTCACTCTGGATGCCTT
The DNA here is from genome assembly GCA_035318565.1 of Polyangiaceae bacterium. Classification (GTDB taxonomy): domain Bacteria; phylum Myxococcota_A; class Polyangia; order Polyangiales; family Polyangiaceae; genus DATDJP01. The sequence goes on along the minus strand of DATHEN010000098.1, from coordinate 2,822 downwards.
CCCGAACGACGCTGCCTGTCACCTCGCGAGCCAAGGCCGCAGTGACGATTCCAGCCGTTGCGACATCGCCGGTAGCATTCCCGCATATACCCCCGATGCCATCGAGTTCGACGGCACGGACGTCATCTACCTACTGAGCAAGCACGAGCGCCGCATCTTCCGCTATTCCATCAAAACGTCCCAGCACCTCAATCCATTCGTGCCGCGTGCAGAGCCAACGCGGATGGCCTACTCGTCGGCACACGGTCGGATGTACCTCGCGTATGAGGACGGCTCGATCTCGGGCATTGCATTGAACACCGGAGTGGAGTCGGAGTTCGCAGCGCTGCCCTACGCCCCGCATGGCTTGGCCGCGACCGGTAACTTCGTGCTCGCGGCGGACGGTTCTGGAGCTTGGAATAGCCACTTCACCTTCGACACGAACGGCAATCCGATCACGTGGTCCGAATGGAACTATCGTTCGGGTGAGTACGCGTTCAGCGTCGCGAATTCTCGAGTTTATTTCTTTCGCGACGACACCTCACCCAATGACATCCACTGGGAGATGGTCGATCAGACCAGCGGAGCGATCACGAGCGAGGGAGAGAGCGCGTACCACGGCGATTACCCCATGCAGGCGCCGATACGAGTGTCACGTGACGGCGGGTACGTCCTGCTCGGCACGGGTGACATTTTCGACGGCATTCAGCTCGAACATCAGCTCAAGCTACCGGTATCACCGATCGATGCCGTGTGGCTCACCGGCAACGCACTGATCGCGCTCACGTCGGATGCCAAGCTGCGCTGGTTCACGAGCACCTTCACGGCGGGGAAGACCGTCTCACTCAGCGGTACACCGCTTCGCATCTTCGCTGCACCAGCGCACCTGATTACCGTGACCGTGGTGAGTCAGCGGCCTGTCATACAGAGCGTGGCTTACTAGAAGAGGCGTTGGACATTGCACACGGCCAGCTGGCGTGCGACGTGGTGAGTGCGGGATGCACTCGAGCCTAGCGTTCCAGAATTGCTGCGTTTTTGAGAGCGTCGGTAAAGTTCGCTTGGGTATGCGAGCGGCAGCGTAATGCCCCGAGACTGCCTGCGTCTTCCTAGGTGCAGCGACGAGACACACATTGGGTGGATGTCGAAGGTCGCTGCCGGAGGACCAGCATGTACGCCAAAATCGCAATGCTTGTCGGAGTTGCGCTGCTGATCGGCGCCGGGATCGCGGTGTTTGCCGGCTCCAGCGCGCCGTATACCCAATCCAGAGCGTTCACGCCGGTACCCAGCGCAGAGCACGCGCGAACGATCGCCGCGATGAAGCCACCGAAGCGCGCGCGACCCGTCGCAGCGGTGATCGCGGAGAACTCGGGAACCGAAACGACCGACTACCTGGTGCCGTATTCCGTCCTCGCCGAATCGGGCGTCGTGGAGGTGGTGGCGCTAGCAACCCAAGCGGGCCCCGTGAAGCTCGTGCCAGCGCTCAGGATCGAGCCGCAGTCGACGACCGCCGCGTTCGACGCACGCTATCCGGACGGTGCCGACTACGTGATCGTTCCCAAGATCGAGGACACCGACAACGCCGCCGTCGTCACTTGGATAAAGGCGCAAGCGGCGAAGGGTGCGATGATCGTCGGCGTCTGCAACGGGGTGAAGACAGTGTCGGCGGCCGGGCTCCTCGAAAACCGCTCAGCCACGGGACACTGGTACGACATCGGCGACATCCGCAAGCAGAACCCCAGCATGCGCTGGGTGCGCGATCGCCGCTACGTGGTGGACCACGGCGTAGTGACCACCACCGGGGTCACTGCGTCACTTCCGGTGTCGCTCGCGCTCGTCGAGGCGATCGCCGGCAGTGAGCGCGCGGCTCTGCTCGCCGAGAAGCTCGGCGTAAAGAGCTGGGACGCGCGCCACGACAGCGCCAGCTTTGCGCTCGACTGGAGCTCGAGGCGAACCACGATCCGTAACACGCTAGCGTTCTGGGACCGCCAAACCTACGGCGTGCCCGTGTCGCCCGGAGTCGACGAGATCGCGCTCGCCTTTGCCGCTGATGCTTGGTCGCGCACGTATCAATCACAAGCGCTCGCCATCGCCGACAGGTCCGGTCCGATTCGGACCCGGCGCGGGCTCACGCTCTTGCCCGACGCGGTCGCAGGCGAGAGAAGAAACGTCGTAATGCTTTCGCCGCCGAGCTCGAGCGAACCCGCGCACGATCTACCCGCGGCGCTCGAGGGGATCGCCGCACGCCACGGGATGGACTCGGCAGCCATCGTGGCGCTGCAGCTCGAGTACCCGTGGAGCCCGCAGCGGAGGTGACGCTGGCCGCTGCTTCGACCGGAGCAAACTCAGCGCGCCGGCGTACAGCGTTTCGAAATCGGACTGAGCTCGAAGCCGCTCTGGCATTCGCAAACACCGAGCTCCGTACAATGCCCCCACAGCGCCGACACCTTGGGGTCATCGTTGCAGGTTTGATCTGCGCCGAAGCTGCAGGGAGCGCGCTTTCCCGACGGCCCGGGTGCGGCGCTAGGCGGTTCGGGTGAGTGCGCGGCCGGGGCTTCTGCAGAGTTGCAGTCGAGCAGCGCGAAGGCGGCGAGGACGAGCAGATGTTTGGTGCGGCGAGTCGAGGGCGTCACGGGCGTCAAGATACTGCAATTCCGAGCTCGTGTGGCGGCGTGCGGTATGCTGCCGAAATGGACCTCCAGCGCTGGAACGTCGGCAAGCTCACGATCACCAGCATTGTCGAAGAGCAGTTCGAACGCATTCCTCCCCAGTTCTTCTTTCCTGGCGTGACGGAGGCGGACGTGGCTCGGCACGCGTGGGCGATTCCGGACTTTGCGACGCAAGCG
>DATHEN010000097.1:0-7675 GCA_035318565.1 Polyangiaceae bacterium | reverse complement strand
ACCGAAGGTGAACCTTCATCATCCGGTGCTCGCGTACGAGACGGGTGAGGACTTTCTCGAACCCTTTCGAGCCGCCGCAAAGGGGCTGGCGCCGCGACCTTTCGTGCTCGTGGTGGAAGGCTCGATTCCGAACGAACAGATCAACGAGGAAGGTTGCTGGGCCGCGTTCGGCAATGACCTCGAAACCGGCCAACCCATTCCGACCTGCAAGTGGATCGACGATCTCGCGCCGCATGCCTGGGCGATCGTCGCCATCGGCACGTGCGCGACGTACGGCGGCATGCACGCAATGCAAGGCAACCCGACGGGCGCGATGGGCCTCGTGGACTACCTTGGCTGGAGTTACCGGGCGAAATCAGAGCTGCCCGTGGTGTGCGTACCCGGTTGCCCGGTACAGCCCGACAATTTCATGGAGACGCTCGTCTACCTGCTCCATCAAGCCGCAGGCGTCGCGCCTCCGATTCCACTCGATCAGGCGCACCGGCCCACCTGGCTCTTCGGGCAAACCGTGCACGAAGGCTGCGATCGCGGTGGCTATTACGAACAGGGCGATTTCGCGACCAGCTACGGTTCGCGGAAATGCATCGTGAAGAGCGGTTGCTGGGGGCCCGTCGTGCTCTGCAACGTCGGAAAGCGCGGCTGGATGAACGGCATTGGCGGGTGCCCCAACGTCGGCGGCATCTGCATCGGCTGCACGATGCCGGGCTTTCCGGACAAGTTCATGCCCTTCATGGAAGAGCCGCCGGGCGCCAAGATGTCGACCGCCGCGGTGCTGATGTACGGACGCACGGTGCGGGCGCTCCGCAACTTCACGAAGTCATCGCTCGACAAGGAGCCCGATTGGCGAACGCCGGGACCGGAACTGACCAGTGGTTATCAGCCTGGCAAGCCATGAGAGGAAGCGCCGATGAGCTCAGCAGACTCTAGCGGTCAGATCGTCGATATGTCGTGGGACCCGATCACGCGTATCGTCGGGAGCCTCGGGATTCACACGAAGATCGACTTCGGTACGCGGCGGGTCGTGGACTGCTGGTCCACCTCTTCGATCTTTCGCGGCTACAGCGTGTTCATGAAGGGGAAAGATCCGCGAGACTCCCACTTCATCACCAGCCGCATTTGCGGCATCTGCGGTGACAACCACGCCACCTGCTCGGTGTACGCGCAGAACATGGCCTACGGGATCAAGCCTCCGCACCTCGCCGAATGGATCGTGAATCTCGGCGAAGCAGCCGAGTACATGTTCGATCACAACCTCTTCCAGGACAACCTCGTGGGCGTCGACTTCTGCGAGAAGATGGTGCGCGCGACGAACCCCGGTGTCTGGGAGCTGGCGGAGAAGACCGAGTCTCCCCACGCCGATTTGCATGGCTACCGCCGCGTGGCCGACATCATGCGCGCCCTGAACCCTTTCACCGGCGAGCTCTACCGCGAAGCTTTGCAGATGAGTCGTCTCACGCGTGAAATGTTTTGCTTGATGGAGGGCCGCCATGTTCACCCTTCCACGATTTATCCAGGTGGCGTCGGCACCGTTCCGAGCGTGCAGCTCTTCACGGACTACCTGACGCGTTTGATGAAGTACGTCGAATTTTTGAAGCGGATCGTGCCGCTCCACGACGACCTGTTCGATTTCTTCTATCAAGCGCTGCCAGGCTACGAAAAAGTCGGAGAACGCCGCGTGCTGCTCGGCTGCTGGGGCTCGTTTCAGAACCCGGAAGTCTGTGATTTTCGCTATGAAACGATGTCAGCCTGGGGCGAGAGCATGTTCGTTACGCCAGGCATCGTGGTCGATGGCAAGCTCATCACGACCGATCTCGTGGAGATCAATCTCGGGATTCGCATCCTGCTCGGCAGCTCGTATTACGACGACTGGATTGGAGACAAGAAGTTCGTCGAAAAGGATCCGCTGGGTAACCCCGTGGATGCGCGACATCCCTGGAATCAAACCACCGTTCCGCACCCGCAGAAGCGAGACTTCGCGGGCAAGTACACCTGGGTGATGTCTCCGCGCTGGCTGGATTCACGCACCGGCCAACATCTGGCTCTGGACACCGGCGGTGGCCCGCTGGCGCGGCTGTGGGCAACCGCGCTCGCGAAGCGAGTCTCCATCGGCTACGTCGAAGCCACGGGCGATGGCGTGACGATTCGCCTTCCGAAGAGCCAAAATCAGCCCGATGTCGAATTTCGCTGGCAGATCCCTCGCCACGCCAACACGCTCGAGCGCAATCGGGCACGCACCTACTTCCAGGCCTACGCGGCGGCCTGCGCATTCTACTTCCTCGAACGAGCCATGGCCGAGCTGCATGCTGGGCACACCCAGACCGGCGTGGATTTCAAAGTGCCGGATGAAGCCATCGGCTGCGGATTTCACGAAGCGGTGCGCGGGATGCTCTCGCACCACCTGGTAATTCGCGACAAGAAAATCGCGAACTATCACCCGTATCCGCCGACCCCCTGGAATGCGAGCCCGCGCGACTCCTTCGGTACGCGCGGGCCCTACGAGGACGCGATCGCAGGGACGCCGATTTTCGAAGAGAACGATCGCGAGCATTTCAAAGGCATCGACGTGATGCGCACGGTTCGCAGTTTCGATCCGTGCCTGCCGTGCGGCGTGCATCTCTATCTCGGGGAAGGCAAGGAGCTCAAGCTGCACCATTCGCCGACTTTGGGCAGTGGGCTCGGGTAGCGCGCCATGGACGATTTCAACGAACAGGTAGCGCGGCTGCAGCAAGCGCTCGAGCACGTCGAAAGGACGCTGGAGGGACCGGCGCTGGAGGCGTCGCGGTCGCTCATGCGTGCGGTGCTCGACGTGCATCGCCGAGCGCTCGCCGATTGGCTGGCCCTGGATGCGCGGGGAGTGCCCCCGGTTGCATCGCTGCCGGCGTCCGTGGTGTGGCTCTTGGCGATTCACGATTTGAATCCGGAGCCGTTCGAAGCTCGCGTGCGGGGCGCGCTGCAAGACGCTTTGAGCGCGCTGCCGAATGCCGCGGCGGAGCTCTCGCGCATCGAAGGCGAACGTGTGTGGGTGCGGCTCGACGAAGGGCCTGCCCAGGCGCTCGGCGTGCTGGCGCGCGCGATCACCGCCAGCGTGCTGCGGGTTGCGCCGGAGTGCGTGCTCGAATTCGAAGGTTTGCCCGAGATCGCCGAGCAGCCCCACTTGTTGCCTGTCGCGAGTCTGGTTCGGCGCCGGGAGGAGGTCTCGCCATGACGGCGAACGCGCTGCGGGCCCTGAAGGGGTTCGTGCGCGGCGCGGCGCTGGAAGATCACTGCGAGCTCTGCGCAGCGCCGCTGTCTTCCACGCACGCGCATCTCTTGGCGCCGGCGCGTCAGAGCGTGCTCTGCGCCTGTACCGCTTGCTCGCTCTTGTTCTCGCACTCGGACAGCGACCGTCTGGTCAGGATCCACAGACACGCTCTTCGCCTCACGCTCGAGCTGGACGACGCGGCATGGGCGCGCTTGGGCGTACCGGTGGGCGTGGCCTTCGTCACGACTCGGCGCGACTCCAAGCTCGTGACGGCGCATTTCCCGGGCCGCGCTGGCCTGGTCGAGTCGAGCGTGGAGCCGGCCGTGTGGCACGCTCTCTGCGCCGAGCACGCCGAGCTCGCGACGATCGAGTCCGAAGTCGAGGCGCTCTTGGTCCGGCGCAGCGCGCGAAAGCAAGACTATTTCCGAGTCTCGATCGATCACTGCTACGAGCTGACGTCGCTGTTGCGAACGCTACCTGCGCCGCTCGGTATGCCCGATCCCGAAATCTTGGACGAGTTCTTCGCGGCGCTCGGCGCCACGCGCGGCGGGTTTCATCGAACGAGCGAGGTCGGGCCATGAGCCTGGAGCTTGCGCGACAGGTAGCGAGGGCGCTCACGTACGAAGGTTATCTGCTCTACCCGTATCGCCAGAGCAGTCTCAAAAATCAAAAACGCTGGCTCTTCGGTACGCTCTATCCACCGGCCTACGCGGAGCTCCACGGAGAACGCAGTCGGCTCAGGGCGGAAGTGCTGCTCTTGGGCGAGACAGCGAAGGTCCGCGTGGCGGTTCAATGCTTGCGCTGGCAGTCGCGGCGCCAGCCGGGAAGGGAGCCCTGGCTCGAGGCCAGCGAACATTGGCTGACCTATGGGCCTTGGAGCGTGTCCGCGCTTCTGTCGAACGGCCGCGCCGAGTCCGTGGCCTTGACGGAAACGCACACGGTCGAGGGTGAAGCCGAGCTCGTGGCGCTGGCGGTCGAAGGAACGCTGCAAATCTCTTGCGAGGTATCGAGTGCGGGAAGCATTCGCCTCGCCGTGACGCTGGCGAATACCGGCGCTCTGCTCGAGCCCGCGGATCCAGACGAGGCACAGCAGAAGGCGCTGGTCTCGGCGCACCTGTTCTTGGGTGTGGAAGGGGGAGCCTTCGTTTCACTGCTCGAGCCGGAACCCGAATGGCAGGAGCAGGCCGCGCGCTGCAAGAATGACGGCGTGTGGCCCGTGCTCGTGGGCGCCCCCGGCAGCCGCGACTGGATGCTCGCCTCACCCATTGTCGTGTACGACTATCCTGCGATCGCTCCCGAGAGCCGGGGTGACTACTACGACCTCACGGAGATCGACGAGATGCTCGCGCTCCGCGTGCGCACCCTGACCGAGGCCGAGAAGCTCGAGGTTCGCAGCACCGAGGCGCGCGCTGCGGAGATGCTGGAGAGAAGCGAGCGCCTCGAAGAGAGCGCGCTTGCCGAGCTCCACGGCGCGCTGCGCACTCCGCTGGCAGGGTTCGGAGACGTCGCGGCATCACCGAACCCGAGCGGCGAGATCCGCGCTCACCCCGGACCCGGTGATCGGGTACGCCTTCGCCCGAAGGGGGGCCGCGACGTGTTCGACCTCGCGCTCGCGGGCGAGCTCGCGACGGTGGTCACCGTCGAAGAAGACATGGAAGGCCGCCGCTTCTGCACCGTGACCGTGGACGCTGATCCCGGGCAGGATCTGGGCCTGTCCGGTCAGCCCGGCCATCGGTTTTTCTTCGAGCTCGATGAGCTGGAGCGAGTGTCGTGACACGCCTTTTGGTAGCGGGTGTCGGCAACGTGCTCTTCGGCGACGACGGCTTCGGTCCGGCCGTGGTGGCCGAGCTGGCGACTCTGCCCTTGCCCGCCGGTGTTCGCGTCATGGACGCGGGCGTGCGCGGTTTCGATCTGACCTCGGCGCTGCTCGACGGTTATGACGCCGCGATTCTGATTGACGCCGCCGTGCGCGGCGGAAAACCGGGCACGCTCTACGTCTTGGAACCCGAGCCACCCAGCGCGACGGGTGAATACGGCCTCGATCTTCAGGTGGATCCACACCGGCTCGAGCCATCGCGCGTCCTTCTGTTGGCACACGCCAGCGGCGCGAGGCTCTCGTCGATACGCATCGTCGCCTGCGAACCCGCAGTGGCCGATGAAATGACGGACGAGCTCAGCCCCGCCGTAAAGCGCGCGGTCGAGCCAGCCGCGCGGCTCGTCGAACGGCTGATCGCGGAGATGAGCGGAGGGGGGCATTCGGATGCATGAGCTGGGCCTCGCCGTGGAGATCGTGGAGATCGTGACCCGCCGCGCTGCGGGAGCGCGGATCCGGCGCGTCGTGGTGGAAGTCGGGGTGCTGACAGCGGTGTTGCCGGATGCGTTGTCGTTCTGTTTCTCGCTCGCCAGCGACGGTACGGAAGCGGCCGAGGCGGCGCTCGAGATCCTCCGTCCCAGTGCTCGCGTCCGGTGTCACGCGTGCGGTGCGGATTCGGAGCAAACGAGCGTCTTCGCGTGCTGTCCTTGCGGCGCCACGGACCTCGAATGGTTGAGCGGTTCCGAGTTCAAGATTTCTGCCATGGAGGTGATCTAGTGTGCGCTAGCTGCGGCTGCTCCGAGATCGTTCATTCTCACGGGGATCTCGAGCACTCTCACGCAGGGACGCTCGAGCACTCCCATGAGCACGGCGGCGCCGTACATACACACGAGCCCGCGGCTGCTCGCGAGCTGCGACTCGAGCACGATTTGCTGGAAAGCAATCGCCTGGCCGCCGCACAGAATCGTGGACTCTTCGAAGCGCGCGGCATTCTGTGTTTGAACTTCGTCAGCTCGCCCGGTTCCGGCAAAACGACGCTGCTCGAGCGCACCATACGGGATCTCGGCCAGCACCTGACATTTGCGGTGATCCAAGGCGATCAGGCCACTGCTCGGGACGCAGAACGCGTTCGGCGCGCGGGCGCGCGGGCGATTCAACTCAACACCGGCACGATCTGTCACCTGGATGCTGCGATGGTGGCGCGCGCCGTGTCCGAGCTCGACGTGGCCTCGGGTTCGATCTTGGCCATCGAGAACGTTGGCAACCTGGTGTGCCCTGCCCTGTTCGATCTCGGCGAGCACGCGCGCGTCGTGGTCGCGTCCGTGCCGGAGGGCAGCGATAAGCCCGTCAAGTACCCGTACATTTTTCGAAGCGCCGATCTCGTTCTGGTGAACAAGATGGACCTGGGACCTTACGTGGATTTCGAGCTCGAAGCGTTCACTGGCTACGTTCGAAGCTTGAACCGCAAGGCGACGCTCTTGCCCGTGTCGGCGACCTCCGGGCAAGGCATCGACGATTGGTACCGCTGGCTCCACGAACACTGGCGACAGCATGGCGTGCCCTCGGCGGGAGGGCCGACACGAACGGAGAGCGCCTCACGATGAGAGACTCCCGCCCTCCTGGCGTACCCGACGCGGCAGAGCTTCTGGACGGTATCGATCCGGCAGCGCTCGCCGAGGCCGTGGGCTTCCTCGAGACCCTCTCGAAGGCGTTGTTTCCTGCCGGAAATCCCGCACGCGAGCAACTCACCTGGCCGGATCGGAACGAGTCTCCGACCTTGACGTCGGATGGCAATCTAAGAACGGCGGAGGAGCGACTGCGCGCAGCCGAAGCGCGCTTCAGTACGCTGGTCGAGCAAATCCCTGCGGTGACGTTCATGGCAGTCCTCGGTGAGGGCGACAATGAAATGTACGTCAGTCCGCACATCGAGCAGCTGCTCGGTTACACCCAGCAGCAGTGGCTCTCCGACCCGTTTCTTTGGTACAACCGCCTGCACCCCGACGATCGCGGGCTCTGGAATCGGGAGTTCGCGCGCGGCTGCTACAGCGGTGGTCCGTTTCGCGCGGAGTGCCGCTTCATCGCCAGAGACGGCCGCACAGTGTGGGTGCACGGCGAAGCGCGCGTCGTGAAGGACGCCCAGGGGCGTCCTCAGTTCTTGCAGGGCGTTGCCTTCGACATCACCGAGAGCAAGCAAGCTCAGGCGCTCTTGCTCGACAACGCCGTACGTCAAGCAAAAATCCAGGAAGAGGTAGAGATCGCAAGGCGGGTGCAGCAGGCTCTCGTCCCGAGAAAGCCGTCGCTCACAGGGCTCGATTTGGCGGTCACCATGGCTCCGGCGGAAGACGTCGGGGGCGACTACTACGATGTCCAGCAGACGTCATTCGGTGGCTGGATCGCCATCGGCGACGTCTCGGGTCACGGCTTGAACGCGGGGTTGATCATGCTCATGCTGGAGAGCGCAATGCTGACGGTACAGGGAGCGCTGCCTGAAAGCTCGCCGGCTGCCGCGCTCGGGGTCGTCAATCGCGTTCTCTACGAGAACATCAATGCGCGCATGAATCGGCAAGAGTACATCACGCTGACCTTGCTTCGCTACGAGACGAGCGGACGCGTGACCTTCG
>DATHEN010000096.1:0-7107 GCA_035318565.1 Polyangiaceae bacterium | reverse complement strand
CCAAGATGTACTGGACCAAGAGTCCCTCCCGAAAGACGAACCAGCTGTTCTGAGTCGCGACCACGGAACCGGAGTCGGCGCGAGTGAGCGTGACGCCCTGCTCGACGGCCTGCTTGAGGGCCGCGGTCGGAGAAAATTCGTAGTTGATGTGGAGCGCGGGTCGCACGTTCGCGGGATGCCCAACACTGGCGTGCGCGGGCGACGGACTGAAGCCGACACCGATCCAGCCATTGCACGCGTCCCCACCGGCGCCCGGGTTCGAGTCGCAATACGTCGGTCCGACCCCGAACGGATCACCGCCGCCCGTGCCGCCGCTGCCCGGCGCGCCGCCCGCGCCTGTCGGCGACGGTGGGCCGCAAGCCATGACCAGCACACCCACGCAGCCCACTTGAATCCAGCGCATCTCGTTCGTCCTGAGTTAGAACCGCAATCCTCGACGTGGCACCAGAGCGAAGCGGCGTGTTTACGCCAAAGGACACCGCGCGCCAATCTCCACGAAGCGCCGTTTCCAGGGCAGTGGCGAATCGACGTCGGAACGCGATATCGCACATGTCTGAACCGTTGAGGCGCTACGAAAGGCTCCAGCGAGCGACTCTCCCTATTTGAGTCCTATTGCGTCACCCTGAACGCGTAGGGCTGTGTGAAGTGCGCCGGGACCTCGCCGGGGAGGGCGGTGGTGCCTTGAGCTGCCGGCAGATGGTAGGCCGTGACGAGGAAGTAGTACTTCCCCGCGCTGGCCACGTTGCCCGAGAGCGTGACGTCGGCTCCCCTCGTGGCGTTCACCCGATAGCTGACCCGAGTGCCGGCAGAATCGTAGATCGCGACGTGCCCGTCCACGGACTCGGGGACTCTGCCGAGGAGCGCGCTGTAAGCGCCAGCGGCCAAGTCGACGGCATACCAATCGTAGTAATCCGCCGCAGGGATGCTGCTGCCAGCGAAACCCGCGAACAGCAGCGCGCTGGCCGTTTCGTTCAAGGCGAGCGCTCTTGCGGTCTGGCGCGTATCGTCCGGTTCGCGCGCGTCCTCCACAGGGATGTACTTCACGCTGAGCGTGTAGGCATAAGGATGAACTTGCCCAGCCTTCGCTCGCAGGCGGATCAGAAATCGTCCGGTATTCGGTCCGCCGTCCGCAGCTTCCTTCTTTGGGCCAGTGGCGAAGTAGCCGAATTTCGAGACACCGATCTGTGCCGTGTACGTGCTCAGAACGGTCGCGTAGTTCACGCCGGACAGCACATCCAGCGAAAGCTCGCCCTGCGGAATGTCCGTGATCGAGAAGACGAAGTAACCGCCCGCGGTGTCCGTGTCGGGCACGGTGACCTCGTAGAAGTCGTACTCCGAAGCGACCCCGAACTGCGCATGTACGGTCGCCGCGAGCGGCAGCGGCATGGGCGTCTCTCGCGTATCGTTCGGCTCGTACTCTACGAGCACGCTGCCTGCATCCGCCGAATTTCCCGCGCCGCCAGCGTCGCCGGTCGTGGCATCGGACTCCGGGCTCGCGTCCGTTCCGCCCCCCTCGCCTGCGCCGCCGCCGCTACCACCGCTACCACCGCTACCACCGCTGCCGGCCGAGCCGTCGCCAGGGTACGAAGCATCAGCGCCTGCGTCGTTCGATCCTGCGCCGCCGTCGAACAGCAAGTTGCCGTGCGCGTCGACCTCGCTGGTGCTCGCGCAGTGACCGCTGGTCGTGCAAACCAGGTCCGGGTAGCACGGGGCAGCGACCGAGCAGAGGTCACGGCATTGTCCGCCCGGAGCGCACAACTGCTCTCCGACACAGTCGTCGTCTGTCTCGCAGCCGCGATCCGCAGAAAGCTGGCACACGCCATTGTCTCCATCCGGGCCGCGCACACAGCGGCCACCCACGTCCTTGCAGTCCCTGTCCTCGTTGCACTCCTTGTGGCAGTGCTCGAACGCGCACACGAGCGGGTCCTGACAATCGGAGTCCAGGACGCAGCCCTCGGCCAGCTGCGCCACGGCGAGTTTCTCGCGGGTGCTGTCGCTGCAACCCTCGACTGCACTGGCGCCCGCAGCGCTCAGAAGAAAGAGGGCGGCCAATCGGGTTTTCGTGAAACGCGCGGTAGTCATCGACGGGCCTATGCCCGGATGCAGGCAAAAGGATTTGGACGTCCGACGCGGACCGCGCTGCCGCGCTCGAAACACGCCAGAGCAGCGTGTTTCTATTGAACTATGGGGCGACCAGCGAGGCGGATATGACCTTGCCCGCCTCGATCGCTTCGTCCAGCACCGGGCGCGTCACGCCCACCGCCGCACCGATCGTTTTGCCGACCGAGCTGAGCGTTTCTTCGTAGGGAATGTCGGCGCCGGATTCGAGCGCGCGGCCGCTCGCGCTATCGATACCCACGGAGCCGAAATCATCTTCGAAGGGCGCGAGTCCGCCCACCACCCCTGGCTTGATGCCAGCGCCGATCAACAGCGATACAGCGTGCCGCGGCCAGTGGTCGCGTCCGGATAGGCCCTTGCGAGCCAGCGTGCGACCGAACACGTTCAACATGGCGAACGTGACACGGTCCTGTAAGCCGTACTGCTCGAGAAGGCTCATCAAGCGCACGAGGGCGCCGATGCCGATGGGATGCTCCTCCACTTCGGCCTCGAGTCCTTCATCCGTGTGATTGTCGGAGCCGAACGGCAGCGTGACCGAAACCACGGGGGTCACGCCGAGGCGGATCAAACCCACGGCCGCAACGATTTGATTGTCCGGGCTGTCGCTGGTGATCATCGAGAAGAGCTCGGTGGCTTGATCACCCAACTTTCGCGTGTCGGTTCGTGACTTGGCTGCAGCATCCAGGTAACTGCGCTGTTCCGTGGTGCCGTCTTTTTTCAAGACGGCGTGCACTTCGTCGAGCTTGCGATCGCGCAAGGCACGCAGGTTGGTGAGCGGGCTGTCGTTTCGGACCAGGAGCTGCTTGAGCGCGGTGGGGCGCAGGGTCTGAAGCGGCGCGCCCGAAGCAGTGAGCGCTACCTTGCCGACGCTCACCGGCTTGGCCTGAATCGTATTCAGACAGGGCGCCAGCTGCGCTGCCAGGAGCGACGGCAGCATTTCGCCGTCGTTCGTGGTGCCCATCAGACGCAGCACCTTGGGCATGTCCGGATGAACGACCGTGCGCGTTGCGTGGTGTATGAAGCACGCACGGTCGAGCGCCCATTGCGGCAGCTGCGTCCAGAGCTGCGCGGCGCGCGTCGCAGTACTGCCGAGCTGCAGCGGCGTGACCAGAAACTCTGCGCCGGGAGGATGAACGATGCCCGCGTGTTCGTACGTGCCGGGGCAGTTGGCGTTGACTGGGTCGCCGGCGTTGCTGGAGCAGAGAATCAGAAACCGCGCGCTGCCTGGCGTGCAACTCCCGGGAGCGCCTTGCGCAAAGGCAAGCGGCGCGCGCAAAAATGCCGCTGGCAGGCCCGTGGCCAACGCGGCGAGGCCGGCGCTGCCGAACATCCATCGGGTGAATTGTCGTCTAGAAGCGTGTTTGGAAGTCATGCGCGCCTTAGAAACCGGAGGTCGTCGTAAAGGGTGCGGTGCAGGCCAGAACGAAGGTGGATTGGAGAGCCACGTTTGCAGGTTGACCCGCGGCAAGCACTTCGTCCCAGTGGGAATTCAACGCCGCCCCGAGCTCGCTCGCGCGCGGATCGCTGGCGGAGACACCCATCAAGTCTCGAAGCAGCTTTTGGATCGCCGCGTTTCGATCACTGCTGCTCAGAAGCGGTGGTGTGACACTGCCTGCACCGGTGCCCAAGAACCTGCCCGCCAATCGTTCGCACAAGCGCTCCGCGGCGGCGGTCGCGAAGACGCTCGGGTCAGTCGCCATCTGCGGCTCCACGTCGCCACGCTCGTACACCACGCTCGGCAAACTGCCGGAGTAGCCGAGAATTTCGGTACGGAGCGCGGGCGGTGCGTTCAACTCGCCGCGCGTGCCGCAGGCGTCGTTGATGCCGAAGCGAGTCTGGAGCCGCCGGCACAAGTCGTCCCGCAGAGCGACGCCGGCGTTGGCGCCCGAGTCGTTCCAAGTCTTGGTGCGGGTTCTGTACGTGACCATGGGCGATGACAGCACGTGTCGCAGCAGCACCTTGAAGTCGTGATTGCTGCGCGCAAACTCGCCGGCCACGCGCTGGAGCTCCGGATCGTCGCCGCTGCAGGGGCGCGCGTTGACCAGCCCGCAAATCTTTTGAGCCCAGGCCTTGGCGAAGCCGGGATGCGCGGCCATCGCCTGCGCGAATGCAGCAACACCGTTACCGGCAACCGGCTCACTGCCATCGACGCTGAAGAACGCTTGCGCCGGGACGGTTTCATTGTACCGGGAGGCCGTGCGCGCCGAACCCCAGTACGTGTAACTCTGACGCAAGAAATCACGCATTGGATCGAGCGTCTTGTGGCACCCGTAACAGGGCGTGTCGGGCGCGGCGTGCGCTTCGTCGACGCTCGAGGTATCTGCCACCACCGCCGTGCTGCTCGTGGTGAAGGTCTTTCCGAGCGCGACGATCAGCGCCTGGTTGGTGGTAACGCGGTATTCATTGCCGTCGTTGGTGGTCCAGTAACCGAGAAACCCGAGGCTGCCGAGAAATCCCAGGTACTCCACACCGAGCACCAGCTCCGAAGCGCCACGCAGCGCATTCAAGTCCCAAAACAGGCTGCGCCTCTCGCCATTTTGCGCGAGACGAATCGTGATTGGACGAAATTGCCGATCCTCGGCGCTGAAAGGATCGGGCATGGGAGCCGCGCGCCAGCACAGGTCCGTGCCGGGCAGACGAATCAGCGCCTGCCAGGCTTGATCGATGGCTTGCGCGCCCGTGAAGGTTTGGGTCAGCACGTTGGCGCACTGCGCTTGTCCGGTGTTGGGCTGCCCGGAAACCGAAAAGCGCATGAAATTCGGCGACACGGGGTTCACCGAGTCGACGAAGGGGATGCTCTCCGTGTTGGTGAAGGTCACCGCGAGACTCGGATACGCGCCTTCGATCCAGGAGCGCTGCCGCCGATTCAGGTCGTCGGTCGGACGGGCGTCCATGCGCGCGAGCAGCGCCATCAGCGGAACGTTCAACATGTACGTGCGCGTGGTCAGGACTTCCGTGTACGGCCGGCCCTGCTGAATGACGTTCCACGCGGTGAGGGCGAAGCTCTTGTCGATGTAGTCGCGGAACGCTAGACCGCTCTTCTGCTCCGATCGCATGAGCACGTTGTTGTTCCGGAAACGCAGGTACAGGCCGATATCGTCCCCGTCCGTTCGCTGCTGGAAGAGCAAGGTGAGCATCTCGAGCGCGCGCGCCGAAAATTCGGGCAAATTCAGCCAGCCATCGATCAAACCCGGCAGCGCGGCGGAGTCGCTCCGGTATGCCACGTATTCGGCTTCATTCGGTGCGCGCCCGGTTAGAAACGTCTTCACCTTGGCGAGAGCCGCGTCCGCGCCGAGTGGCTCGAACGGGCGCGCAGCGCCGCCGTTGATGCTGCAGGTTGCAGCGGGCATGCCCTCCTGTACCCACGTGGCGAAGGGCTCGATGGTTGCTTCCGGCAGACGCCGGTTGGGCGGCATGAAGTTGGTCTCCGCACGCAAGCGCTCCACGGCACGTTGCCCAACGGTCTTGTTCGAGTCGCTCGGCGTCGGCGCCAGGAGATCGGCGCGTGACAAGAGAGGCATGGGGCCGACGCGCTGCGGCGAATCGTTGTGGCAGCTCGTGCACTGGTCCTGCAAGAGCGCGTACACTGCACACGGTACGTCCACGGTGATGACGCCGGCGTCAGCCGGGGAACCTGCGGCACCGGCAGCCCCACCTGCACCACCGACGGTCCCGTCACCCATGCACCCCCCGACCCAACTGCTTGCTGCGGCTAGTGCGAGAAACAGCGCCGATCCTCTGCGGAACTGCGATAGGCCTATCTCGGGACGACGCTCTGGACCGGAGCCGGGATGCGCGAGCTTCACGTTAGGATGACGGGCGCCCGCGGCGATCGCGACAAAGATTTCTCATACACGCAAAATTCCACCGGCACATGCTCCGCCTTCCCCGACGACGACACGCATTTTGCGGGCTAACCGTGGCGGTTGGGCTCGCATTTGCCGGTTGCCTCGACTGGGACGAGCTGTACGGCGCGCGCTGCGGGGACGGCAACGTGAGCGGCGATGAGCTCTGCGACGATGGCAACACCGCAGCCAACGACGGCTGCGGCCCGCTCTGCGAGCCCGAGCCGAAGGGCTGCGGAGATGGCGTCACCCGGGCGGGCGAGGAGTGCGACGACGCCAACAGCGAGGAAGACGACGCTTGCCCGTTCGAGTGTCGCGCGGCGCGCTGCGGAGACGGGCGCTTGTGGGTCTCCGTCGAGGACTGCGACGACGGCAACTCGAACGAAGACGACGGCTGCGACAACGCCTGCCGAGTCGACAACGACTCGTGCGGCAACGGCACCCGAGACGGCGTGGAAGAGTGTGATGATCGCAACCGTGAGAACGGGGACGGCTGTAGCAGCGCCTGTAAACTGGAGCCCGCGCCAGCGCTGTGCGGCAATGCGCGCAGTGATCCCGACGAAGCCTGCGACGATGGCAACGACGAAAACACGGACAGTTGCTTGAACGGCTGCAGCTTGGCCGCATGTGGAGACGGCTTCGTGTGGCGCGGCGCCGAGGAATGTGATGACGGCGACACCGACAACCAGGACGGCTGCTCGCGAACGTGCCTTGCGTGTGCGCACCCGGACGGTGCCCTCTTCCGCACCGCGAACGGTCACTGTTACAGCTTGTACCCGGGCGCGAACACCCTGGCGGAAGCCAGCGCCGCGTGTGACGCCGCCGGCGGATACATTTGGACGACGACTTCCGCTGCAGAAGCGCGAGACGTGAATCGCAACCTCGTGCGCAGCGCCGCTCCCTTCTGGCTCGGCTATCGCACCGGCCCCGCTTCCGCGGGCTGGCTGACCGGCGAATCCACGAGCTACCAGGCCTGGGCCCTCGGCGAGCCCAGCACTGAAGTCGCGGGCTGCGTCGTGCAGGTCGCCGACCCGGCAGCGTCCACCGTTGCCTGGCGCTCTGCGCCGTGCGGCGACCGCTATGGCTTCGTGTGTGAGACTCAGCCGGCGCTTCTCAACGCAGACACGCACCATGCCTACCGGCT
>DATHEN010000095.1:0-3413 GCA_035318565.1 Polyangiaceae bacterium | reverse complement strand
GAGCGTGCCGCTGGCTTCTTCGCCGTATGCGCGGGTCTCGCCATTCGGATCGACGCAATAGTCACCGGCCATGCGCGGGATGAAGGCCGCCGAGCGGCTATCCGTGACGGTGCCGCCCCCTGCTTTGCACACACCCGGTTTGGAGCTCGCCACCGGCGGAGGCGCCGCACCGCGCTCTCCGGAAATGTCATCCTTCTTCTCGCAACCCAGAGCTGCAAGCGAAGCCAAAAGTGCGAACGGAAGGCGTCTCATCATGCCTGGTTTTTCGTGTAGGAAACTGGGGTGGGAGGTCTGCCGAGGTGAGCCGGCAGCCCAGGTTTCGGAAGTGTTAGAGCGTGTTCGGGCGTCGGGCAACTTTCGGCTTCGCTGCGGACGCGCGAGTACGCAATCATTACATAGCCGTGCAATCGTTACTGGGCAGATGCCAAGTGCCGGCCCTGAAAGAGCATCTTCTCGGCTGCTTCCGTAAGTGCCACGCGCGGCACAAGGCTTGCTCAGTGCAGCCCTTGCCGTGGTGTGCCCGAGTTTGGAGCGAAATCTGGAAGGCGTGTACGAAGCACGAGGAGCCGGCATGCAGCGCCGGGTGTCGTGCTTTGTACGTGGCTCTGCGCGTGGTTTCACGCTGATCGAGCTGATGGTGGTCGTGGTGATCATCGCGGTGCTCGCAGTCATCGCGATCCCGCAGATCACGACGCGCATGCGCGATCGCCGTACCCAAGCTGCGGCGCAGGAAGTGAGCACGTTGTTTCGCAACGCGCGCCTGAGAGCGCTGGGTCGCGGCAGCGCGGTGCTGGTGCGCTACACCACCACAGACGCCCGCGGCACGATCGAGGTGCGGGAAGCCGTGGGCGGTACCGCGCTCGCAGCGACCGCGTGCCGGACCCTGCCGACGGCGAGTTGCGCGACACCCCAGTGGACTGCCGTAGACAGCCAGACGGTCGTCAGCTTCGGCGCCAGCGTCACGCCGACCTTCCAATCCATTCACGTCGACATGTTCGATCCGGCAGGCGCGGCGGTCACGGCGATGGACGTGTGCTTCACCCCGCTCGGCCGCAGCTTCGTACGCTACGGCGCGGGCGCGTTTCTTCAGCTCGCCGGCGTACCGCGCGCGGGCGTGTGGCGCGAAGACACCAGCGGCGTCGCGGTGGGCCTGGAACGCGTCGTCTTGATCCCGCCCAACGGCGCCGCACGGCTCGGAACCGCGAGGCCCAAATGAGGCGCGGCAGCCGCGGCTATACGTTCGTCGAGTTGATGATGGCGCTGACCGTGCTCGGCATCGGCGTGAGCGGTGTGATCGCCATGCAGAAGGTCACCGTCAGCTCGAATCAGCACTCGAAGAATCTGGCGCTGGCGACGCACATCGCCGAGGGCTGGGCCGAGCAACTCACGATCGATTCCGGCCGTTGGAATTATCCGAACGCGACTATCAGCGTCAGCGACTTGCCCGCCACGCTCTGGCTCAACGCCGTCAATGACAGCCCGGGCCAGTGGGTGCTTCCGCCGCATAGCGCGGAAGTGACGTTCGGGCCTGCCTTCGATGCGCTCGGCAACGTCACGACCACGGCCGCGCAAACCGTGTTTTGTACGCATATCCGCCTGTCCTGGCTGTATCCGGGCGCGACCTTCAACGGCGTGATGCGCGCCGATATCCGCGTGTTCTGGCCGCGCGAAGGCCGCGGAGCGATCGCACCCTGCGCCACGGTCACCCCCGCCGCCGTGACGGCCGGTCTCGCCAACTACCACTTCGTTCACCATTCCACCGCCGTGCGCCAAAACACGGCCTTTGCGTCGCCATGACCGCGCATACCCGACACACACACCGCCGCGGGCAGCGCGCGTTCACGCTGGTGGAGCTGATGGTGGCGCTCACGGGCGGCCTGTTCGTCTCGGTGATGGTGTTCACCCTGGCCAAGGACGGCTCGCGTTTCTATATGCGTGAGTCGCGCATCTCGGACGCCACCTTGGCTAGCGTGAGCGGATTCGAGCGGCTTCGTTCGGACCTGTCGCGCATCAGCTTCCTCGCTTCGTCGAACGTACGCTTCGACGCCGCCAACGGGCGCTTGTGCGGCAACCCGATCACCGACAACACCTGGCCGGCGGGGCTCCGGCGTCTGGCGGGGTTGCGCATTCAGCCCGCCACTCCCACGCCGAATGCGGCGCTCGCCGCGAACGGACTCGCGCCGGACAGTATCCTGATCGCGGGCAACTTCACCGGGGTGGACGTGTTTCCCATGGTCGGTGTTCAGGTCACGGGCACCGGCTACCGCGTCGATCTGCAGAAGCGCATCGGGCCCTTGATGCGCCTCGATTACGACAGCAAGGACTCGGCGGCGCAGGCACTCATACTCAAAGATTTGTTTCGGAAGGGAACCGCGCTGCGCATCGTGGATTCGTCCGGCACCGTGCAATACGGAACGATCGCCGACACCAACACCGTTGGCGGCCCCGCTGTGCTGCTCTCGCTCACCCCGAACCTGCGCATGCGAGGATCGAGCTCGACCTTGTGTGGCCTGAACGCGCTCTCCGACGGCTACGTGAACGTCGTGAACTTCGTCGAATACCAGGTGCGCGCGCTCGACCGCACCGCCGCCACCGGTTACGAGAACCTGTATACGGCGGGCGCCACTCCCTGGGACGCCAATCGCACCGAGCTCGTGCGGCGCGAGCTCGATGTGACCGGAACGCCGATCGCCGGCACCGAAGAGATCGCGGCCGAGTACGCCGTGGATATGCGTTTCGGTCTGACGGTGGTGCAGACCTTCGTGGGCAACATGCCGAGCTTGCTGGCTACCGTCCCCGCCGGCAATGCGGCCATCCCCAACTGGGCCGGGGACATCACGACCACGGCCAGCGGCGCTACGCAGGGCCCGCAGTTCGTCCGCGGCTTGCGTGTGCGGCTCGCGATTCGCTCCCGCGAGCCCGATCGCGATTTGAACATCGCCGGCGCCGCCACCGGACCGGTCGCGCCGGGCCTGTACCGCTTCAGCCTG
Organism: Polyangiaceae bacterium; assembly: GCA_035318565.1. Lineage (GTDB taxonomy): Bacteria > Myxococcota_A > Polyangia > Polyangiales > Polyangiaceae > DATDJP01. The sequence continues at coordinate 423 of DATHEN010000095.1, read as the reverse complement.
GCTGCCAACGGCGCCTCTCAATTCGCCCGTGTCCGCACCCTGCAAGCAGACATTGCGCTGCACAATCAAACGGGGAACCGATGAGCCCGAGACGACGCAGCAGCGAGCGCGGCGCGGCCGTGTTCATCGTGGTGATGGTGATCACGCTGGTCACGGCCATCGGCGTGTTTGCCGCACGCTCGGCGAGCCTCGTGGACATTGCCACAGGCTACGATCGCCAGCTCGTCCAGACGCGCCTGCTCAGCGAGTATGCCGGGCGCTTGACGGCCTCGGAGCTCGGAACCGGCACGGCACGCGCGTACTTGGATCGTTTTTCCACTGGCGTGGAGAAGTGCGAGTCGAATCTGAAGGCGCTGCCCATTCGGCCCGGCGCCCCGCTACCTTGCAAGGTGCTCACCACCGAGGATTTCACCACGCTCGTCC
>DATHEN010000094.1:0-2575 GCA_035318565.1 Polyangiaceae bacterium | reverse complement strand
CGGCGCGATTCTGCTTGAGGCGTGATCCAGCGCCAGAGTGCCTCGAGTCGATCGGTCGCGAGCCGCAGACCCTGAGCGCGCAGGAGCTCGGCGAACGCGAGCGATTCCTCGTGCTCCGTGCCGGCTGCGCTGACCAGCGCTTGCTGCAGCCCGAGCGTCGCTTCATGGCTCAGGCTGCGCTCCGCGACAGGCAAGATCGCCGCCTCTTCCAGGAGCTCGCGCAGGCCCGCCACCGCGAACGCGCGAGCCGCGCGTTCTTCGCCCAGGGCCAGCGCGCGCGGCTGGAGCGCCGTCGTGAGCTCGCTCCAGCAGTCCTCCCAGTCGGCTGCGTCCACCTTTCCGCCCGGAAAGACGATCGCTCCGCCGAGCACACGGGAGCCAGGATGCCGCTCCACGCAGAACAGCTCGACCCCTGCTCGAGCCTCGCGCAAGACCACGATCGTGGCCGAGTCGCGCGGGGTTTTCGCAGACTGCTCGGCGTGCTTCGGATCCATCATGGTTTTCTGGCGGTCTGTAGGCAGAGCTCCAGGTGCCGCTCGCTTTTCGCGAGCTACGAGAATGCTCTGGGAGGAGCGCGCCGTTTTTGGGGGCGACAGTATAACCTTGATTGACGACCCGCCGAACCCTTCCTATCTTTGAGGGCTCCCAAACGGGGACCGGACGCTAAAAAGCAGGGAAAATATCGTGACTTCAACGATGAACAAGGTCCAGCTGAAGAAGTTTCGCGACTTGCTGGAGTCGAAACGCGCAGAAATCATCAAGCGTGCCCAGCAAACCTTGGACGAGGACATGGCCCTCGACGCGAACGACCTGCCGGACGAGATGGACCTGGCGTCGAGCGAGTATCTTCAGTCTTTCACCTTCCGCCTGCGCGGTCGCGAGAAGGTCTTTCTGGACAAGATTCAGAAAGCGCTGGAGAAGATCGACGCGGGCACGTTCGGGGTCTGCGACGACTGCAGCGAGAAGATCTCGATCAAACGCCTCGAAGCTCGGCCGGAGACAACGCTCTGCATCCGCTGCAAAGAGGATCAGGAGCGCGTGGAAAAAGATTTCAGCTGAGTCGGTGAGAGCAGTACGTCAGCCTCACGGCTGGCCCCCGCACCCGATGGGTCGCGGAAGTCCGAGAGCGCACGACTGAGCCGAGGTATGGGTTCAGGTGCGCGCGCTGCGACGTTTGCTTGAAGCCGCCTCGCGCAGGGGGGCGGTTTTCTGTGCTTGCTCGAGCACGAGCGCCAGATAGCGGCCGGTGTGGCTCGCCGGGTTTTCGGCGACGCGCTCCGGCGGTCCCTCGGCGACGATGCCGCCCCCGTTTTCTCCGCCCTCGGGCCCGAGATCGATCACCCAGTCCGAGCACGCGATGAGATCGATGTTGTGCTCGATGATGAGGATCGAGTTGCCGGCATCACGCAGTCCGAAGAGCGCGACGGTGAGCAGCTCGATATCCGAAAAATGCAGGCCGGTGGTCGGTTCGTCGAGCACGTAGAGCGTGCGGCCCGTCGCCTTACGCGACAACTCGCTGGCGAGCTTCACGCGCTGTGCTTCACCGCCCGAAAGCGTGGTTGCGGGTTGCCCGAGCTGGATGTAACCGAGGCCCACCTCGCGCAACGCAGTGAGCTTCTGGCGTATGCGCGGGATGGATTCGAACAGATCGAACGCTTCCTCGACGGTGAGGTCCAGCGCATCGGCGATGGACAGGCCGCGATAGCGGATCTCCAGCGTCTCGCGGTTGTAGCGGCGGCCCGCGCACGCATCACACTCCACGTACACGTCGGGCAAAAAGTGCATCTCGACCCGCAGCACGCCGTCTCCCTGGCACGCTTCGCAGCGACCTCCCTTGACGTTGAAGCTGAAGCGTCCGGGCTTGTAGCCGCGCGCGCGTGCGTCGGGCAAGCCGGAGTACAGCTCGCGCAGGTGCGTGAAAATGCCGGTGTAAGTCGCTGGGTTCGAGCGCGGCGTGCGACCGATGGGCGCTTGGTCGATGCTGATGACCTTGTCGATGTGTTCGAGACCCTCGATACGCTGACAAGGTCCGACCCAGCCCGTCGCGCCGTAGAGCTCGGCGCGCGCCGCGCTGAGCAAGGTATCGACTATCAAGCTGCTCTTGCCGGAGCCGCTCACACCCGTGACGGCCGTGATGAGCCCGAGCGGCACGTTCACGGTGATGTTTCTGAGGTTGTGCGCCGTGGCTCCGACGATCGAGAGCTGCTTGTCGCTCGGTTTCTGGCGCCGCGCGGGGATGGGCAAGCGGCGCTTGCCGGACAGGTACGGCCCGGTCACCGATTCCGCGTCCGCGATCAGCTCTTCAGGGGTGCCCTGCGATACGATGCGTCCGCCCAGGGCGCCCGCGCCGGGACCCATATCCACGACCCAATCGGCCGCGAGGATGGCGTCGCGATCGTGCTCCACCACGAGCACGCTGTTGCCCTTGTCCACGAGGCGTCGCAGAGCTTCGAGCAGCCGCGCGTTGTCTCTGGCGTGCAGGCCGACGCTCGGCTCGTCCAGCACATACAGGACGCCGACCAGCGAAGCGCCGATCTGTGTCGCCAAGCGGATGCGCTGCCCCTCGCCGCCGGAG
>DATHEN010000093.1:0-6633 GCA_035318565.1 Polyangiaceae bacterium | reverse complement strand
GTCGGTCTGGGGTAAGACGCCTCACGGTGAGCTCGTGCCGGCCGGCAAACACGCCGTGCTGATCGAGGCGCCGGGATTTCAGCCGCTACTGCAGCAGGTCTCGCTCGTGCAGGGCGAACAGAAAGAACTGCAGGCGAAGCTCGCACGCGTGAACTACGGATACCTGCGCATCACCTCGAATGCGCCCGAGGTCAGCGTGAAGATCGACGAGAAAGCCGCGGGCCGCTGGCGCAGCGGCGAGGTGCCGCTCGACGTGAAGCTCGACTCCGGCAAACACAAGCTCACGGTCTCTTCGTCTGGCAGGAAGGACTACGACGGCATCGTGGATGTTCCGCGCGGGCAGGTACTGCCGCTTCAGGCGAACATGATCCCCAAGTATCCGCGAGGCGCGGCCTGGACGCAGGCAGCGATCAGCGTCGCGTTTCTCGGTGCGGCCATCTATCTCGGCAGTGAGTCGAATCGGCTGCATGACGACTTGAAAGCCGATCAGAATGACGGAGTCCTCGATCAAGAGGACTCGCGCATCGCGCGCGGGCGCTGGTTTGCAGTGGGCGCGGATGCCGGCTTCGCCATAGGTGGCGTGCTCGGCGCGCTGGCCACGTACAACTTCATCAGGGATCCGTTGCCCGAGTCTTCGGTTCAGCTGCGGCGTCCGCTCGAATTCGACGATCCGACGCAACGCCGACCGGTGGCTCGCCTCTCGGCGCCGCTACCCTTGGAACGTCATGCGCGCGAGCAGCACAGGCCGAGCCTGGAGATCTTGCCGAGCGTCGGCGCTACCAGCAGCGGATTTTCAATCGGAGGTAAATTTTGAACCCGACGCTTTCGAAGCGCACAGCCGTCCGGCACGGGGGCGTTCTGGTGCAGCGTGCAGCGAAAGCTGCGGTGTTGGTCGTCGCGGCGCTGACCAGCGCCTGCTCGTTTACGCGCTTCGGCGATCTGGAAGAGGACACGCCGGTGGTCTTGCTAAAAAAGCCGGGCAAGTTGTCCAGCTTCGGGGTGAGCCTTTCCTCGTTCACGCGTGGCGAGCGCACGGATCTGCTCGTCGGTGGCGCCGCGGGGGCGTCGCCGGCTGCGGTATTTTCCCTGGGAAGTGCGGAAAATCCCGGAGTTGACGCGAAAGACACGGGTTATTGCGACGGCGGCGACGATCGCGTCTGCTACCTCGGTACGAGCACGGCACCCATGTTGAACGCGGACATCGAGGGCGACACGTCGAGAGAATTCTGCTTTGCGCTCGGCATCGGCAGTACACCGGGCTTGGGCAATGGCATCGCCGTGCGTTGTGCGGATCACACCGAGTTCGTCTTACCCGTTCCGGACAACGTCAAGAGTGAGCTCGTAGATCCCGCGGTGTTGAGCGATGAACCGGAGCATGTGGCGCTGGCCTCCGACGGCCTCGAGCGACCCACTCTGCTCGTGGGTGCAGCCAGCGAGCGGTTCAGCTGGGCGTATGCGCCGGGCGGACGCGCTCCAATGGAGTTGGTGCCGCCCGTCCGTGACGAGAGCTTCGGAACGAGCGTCGCCGTCGTCAAGCTGACGTCGAGCTTCATCTTCGCAGTCGCGGCGCCGGACCAAGGTCACGTCTGGTTGTTCCGCGGCTCGGCGCCGGATATCAGCGCCGGTCCAATCGGGCTCGTGGGTTGCCTCGGGACGGTGCCGGGTCTGGGGCGTGCTCTCAGCACGGGCCGGATCAACGCGGACGACCAGGACGATCTCGTGATCTCGGACGCCACGAACGTGAGCGTGTTCGATGGCGCGCGGCTCGGGCAGCTCGATTTCACGAGCTCGAGCGAGTGCTCGATTGGCTCTCTTCCGCAGGGCGCGCTCCTCGCCTCGTTCACCTGTGGATCTACGGGCGATCTTTCGGGATGCGCCAATTCCGACTTCGGCGCTTCCCTGGCGATCGGCGATCTCGACGGAGACGGCGATGGCGAAGTGGTCGTGGGCGCGCCGCACATGACGGCGCGCGACTCGGAGGAAGGCGGAGCCGTGCTGGTATACGACGTGGAAGGCGCGAATCCGCACGCCCTCGGCGATGCCAAGTTCCTGGCCAGCGCCGAAGAGGGCGATCAGCTGGGTTCCTCGGTCGCGACGCCGCGCATCGGCGATCGCCACATCATTGCCGCGGGCGCGCCGGGCGGCGGGAAGACCGCGCTGTTCTACTGCTCGGGCCTGCGCGGAGCCCGCGGCGGGAGCCGTTGCCGATGAGCCGCGGCTCTCGTCACCGGCATAGGAGGATGAACCCATGATGCTGCCGGAGCGCAAACAGATTCTGGTCGTGGACGACGAGCCCAACCTGCGACGCGTGCTCAGCGCACAACTCACACGCGACGGCTACGACGTGCACACCGCCGAGGACGGCGAGCAAGCGCTGCAGATGCTGGCGGATCATCATATCGACCTGGTGATCACCGATCTGCGCATGCCGAAGGTCGACGGGATGGAGCTGCTGCGTCGCGCAGTCGAACAGGACGACGAGCTGCCGGTAGTGATGATCACTGCACACGGCACCGTCGACAATGCCGTGGAGGCGTTGAAGACGGGAGCCTTCGACTACATCACCAAGCCGTTCGATCAGGCCGAGGTACGCACTATCGTGCGCAAGGCGCTGAAGACGCGCGATCTGTCGGCCACGGAAGCCACGCGCGCGGCCGATCTGCGCGCGGTCACGGGTGCACGCTACGGGATCATCGGGGACAGCCCGGGTATTCTCGACGTCTACGCGGTGCTCGATCGGGTGGCCGACACGCCGACCACGGTGCTCATCACGGGCGAGAGCGGAACCGGCAAAGAGCTCGTGGCGCGCGCGCTGCACGAAAACTCCTCCCGCAAGGACAAGCCGTTCATCAAGGTCAACTGCGCGGCGATTCCCAAGGACCTGATGGAGAGCGAGCTGTTCGGCTACGAGCGCGGCGCGTTCACCGGCGCCGTCGGCTCGAAGCCCGGCCGCTTCGAGCTGGCGAGCGCGGGCACGCTGTTTCTCGACGAGATCGGCTCCATCCCCGTCGAGATGCAGGTCAAGCTGCTGCGCGCCTTGCAAGAGAGCGAGTTCGAGCGCGTTGGGGGCATCAAGACCATCCGGGTCGACGTGCGGCTCGTGGCCGCGACCAACAGCGACTTGAAGAAGGAAATCGCCGCCGGCAGCTTTCGCGAAGACCTGTACTATCGGCTGAACGTCGTGCCGATCCGCTTGCCGGCGTTGCGCGAGCGCGGGCAGGACATCCCGTTTCTCGTCAAGCATTTCATCGAGAAGTTCAACCAGCGGCTCAAGAAGAACATCGCGGGTATCGAAGCCGACGCAGAACGACTGCTCGTGAGCTACCCCTGGCCCGGCAACATCCGCGAGCTCGAGAACGTGATCGAACGCGCTGTGCTATTCAGTGACGGGTCCGCCTTGCGCACGGCCGATTTGCCGCCGGAGCTGCGTGAAGGCAACCCGGGCGTGCGTAGCAACACGCCGCCCTCGCCGGTGCCCGGTGATGCGCCGGGCAGTGACGGCTTGAAGGAGCAGGTCAAGGCTGCGATGAGCCGGCTCGAGCGGGAGCTCATCATCAAGGCGCTGGACCAGACTCACGCGAACGTGACGCACGCAGCGCGCCTGCTCAAGATCTCGCGCAAAGGTTTGCAGCTCAAGATGAAAGAGCTCGGCCTGCGCGAACGCGAGGAACGCGGCGAGTAACGCCGTGAACGCGGCGCGTGAGGAGGCGACCGAACAATCGGAAGCGTCGCACGCTGCTCGTGCCGGCGGTCGTGCTGCTCGTCAGCGCGTGCCGTGAGCGCACGAGCGCCACGACGATTCACGTGACGGATGGCGGCGTTGCGAGCGCGGTGCAGAGCTCGATCGCAGCCACGCCCGTGCCAGCTCAGCTGCGCAAGGGCATGGCGTGGATCCCGGGAGGAGCGCTGGTGGCGGGCACGTCTCCCGACACGCTGCCGCGCATCGCGGACGAGGAGATGTCCGGCGAGCAGGTGATCCTCAAGGGCTTCTACATCGACCTGTATCCGTTCCCGAACGAGGAAGGCGGCATTCCGCTGACCAACGTGGCGCACCCCGACGCAGCCGCGCTGTGTGCCGAGCTCGAAAAGCGCCTGTGCTCGGAGCTCGAGTGGGAGCGCGCCTGCAAGGGACCGAAAAACTGGGTATACGAGTACGGGGACCGCTATCGCGCGGATCGCTGCGGAACCGGCGCGGCGCCGAGCTTACGGCCGAGCGGGCTGCGTGTGGGCTGCGCCAGCGAATACGGCGTAGCGGACATGCACGGCGGAGCTTGGGAATGGACCAGCAGCCCATGGGGACGCGGCTCGCAGCGCGCCTTGAGCACCGTGCGCGGAGGCAACGCGCAAGCGGGAGAGTTGGTCGGCCGCTGCGCCAACGCCATGGGGCGGCCTCCGCAGGCAAAGTCATCGACAGTGGGGTTTCGTTGCTGCGCCGGTCCGCTTAACACGGCCGAGGTCGTGTTGAACGTGGAGCGGCTCACCAAGCTCAAGCACCGGGAGCTGCCGGAAGAAGCGCTCCGAACCGAGCTCGAGGGGGCGCTGCCGCCCGCTGCCCGCGCCGAGTTAGCCAAAGAGCCGGCGTTTCGCGTGCAATACGCCTGGGATTGGTGGCCGATCGGCAACGAGCGCCTGCTGCTTGCCGGAGGCTGCGCGGGACGTGGCGCTCAGGCAGAGTGCGGGCTCTTGGTGGTGCGCGCGACGCTCGGCAGCGTTAACGTGCTCGGCTGGGCCGGCAGCGGCAAGTGGGCTCCGGTGGTTCGCGCGGAGGGGGACTACCGCGACGTCTGGGTATACGGCGGTGATGATCTGGGCTCGTTCCGCCGCACGCTGGCGTACGTGTTCGGCCGCGTGAACGTGGGTGAGAAGGAGCGCCGCTTGCCCAAAGCCAGCGCCAAGAAGCGCGAAAAATCCACGAAGGCGAAGCGGCGCTGACGCTCGGGTGCGCTCAGGAGCGGCACTGGCTCGCGATCTGGGCGACTTGCACGCGCTCCTTGCGGGTCAAGCGCGAGAGCTCGGTGCGCTCCTTGCGTGCAAGGTTCTGGTCGCCGTCACGCAACCCGTCCGCGAGCGCGCGCGTGTGAATGGCCGCGCGCGTCAAGGAACCCACGTATTCACTGATGATGGGGTTCATCTCGTCCGTGAGTTCGAGCTGATCGATCTTGCGCGCGAGCGCGGCATAGCGGAGAGAAATGTCTCCGAGCGCAGCGACGTCTCGCGGGCGGGATTTCGCCAAACGTTCGATGGCGTCGAGCTCCGGGTTGATGAGAGCGGCCAGCCCGTGGCACTCGCGGGTGCGCTCGAAGTGTGAGCATCCCGAAAGCGCGAGACAGGTGACTACGAACAGGGCAATTCGGCTAATCTGGGCACCGCTTCGCTGAGGCTTCTCGGAACGATTATGCCAAACCGCAGCTCGCGTCACTTCGAGATCGCAGATCTTGCTCGTGCTCTGGTTGCCTGCGCCCTGGTGCTCGGTTGCGAGGAGCCGCCGAGCCCGAAGCCAGACCTGAAAACCGCGCTCGCGCAGGCTGAACGGATGAAAGCCGAGCAGGCGCCGCGCGCAGATGCGGGGCATGCCCGCCCGAGTGCCGTGGCGAGCGCGCTCGCCAGTTTGCGCAACACGGAGCTCGAGCTCGCGCCGCGTACACTGCCGGCCCACGTACTCGCGTTCGGGCGTGGGCGGCTCGGACAGGTGGTCAAAGACGAGCTGATCGTTCACCGCCTGCCGGCGCTCGACAAGGCGCTCCGCGCCCCGCTCGGCGCGAAACCCGCCGTGATCGAGACCGCAGGCGGCGGTTTGCTGGCGCTCGGTCACGAGGGCGTCGTGCGGCTCGATCCCGGTCGCAACGCGTTTCACACGTACCCGAGAATCACGCTTCTGCCCGGTAGCTACGTGTACGGAGATCGTAGTACGAGCGAGCGTTTTTTCGTGTTGCATCCGTTCGCTGGTTCGCTATTTCGTTACGACTTCGACGGCGACGCGGGTGGCGCCGCGCTCGGTCCCTTCTTCAATCTGCCCGAGTTCGACGGCGGCGTCTTCGCCGTGCTGAAAGATGCCACTCTCCTGTACAGCACCGCGAAGGGCTGGCGGCGCCTGACGTCCCAGTTCCGGCATACGCCGCTGCGCGCGGCGGCAGAAGTGCGTGATGTCGTGCGCGCGGTGCCCGCGAAACGCCTCGATCAAGTTTGGCTGGTACTGCGCGACGGTCGCTTGCTGCTCGCGCAGCTCGGCGCCGGCCTCAGCGTGGTGCAGCGCGTGGAAGCCAGCGCGCTCGCGTTCGACGTCGACAGCAACGACGAAGTGTTGGCCGTGCTCGAGCTCGAGCAAGCGCCGCGGCAAGCCCGCCACTGGCGGCTGGCCGTCTATACGCACGCGGGTGAGCGCAAGTTTGCCGTGGACGTGCCAGACGAGCGCGCGTCCGGTACTACGGACGAGTGGGTGTCCGCCGTGACGGCGAACAAGAGCGTAGTGCTGTCGCGCTACGAACCCTGGGTCGCGGTCGGCGGGCCGACGTGGCTGCGGGTCTGGAACGTAAAGGACGGCACGCTCGTCACGCCCCCCTGACTTCTGCTTCACCGGCGCCGCGCGCGCTTTCGCGACGACGGCGTCGAGTGCAGAACCGCGCTGCGTGTTTC
>DATHEN010000092.1:0-2013 GCA_035318565.1 Polyangiaceae bacterium | reverse complement strand
TAGGCCTACGCACGGGCGTTGTGGTGCCCCGCAATTGCCCAGCGATCCGCACGCTGCCGCGCCGTATGCGGCATAAAACTGAATGCGGCATAATGCGAAGCTCGAGGTTTTCTGCGTCGTGCGAGCCGCCCTTCGCGTAGGCCACGCGATGGTGGATCTCGAGCCTCGCCGTCTCAGAGCAGCGCCGCCCGTCGTCAGCGACGTAGCGGCAGCGCGCTTCGTCCCGCGTCCACACTTGGCGGCGCACCACAGCGGAGATGTGGCGGCTCGGGGTTGCGCCGTTCGTGACGCGCCGGCGCGGGCTAGACGGGCGAGGCGAGTCCGTCTCCGCGCGTTTCTGCTTTCGCAGCTCGACGACCAGCGCCTGCATCGCGCGCGCGTGGAGCTCCGCAATGTCCCGGTCCGACATCTCGTGACTCAGTAGGTCGAGCGCTTCGTTCATGGAATCGACGTACTCCTGGCTAGCGGTGAACTGCACCTTGAACCGCATGGGTGAAAGCCAGGGTGACTGCTTCGCCGCTTCCTGATCCGATTCATCGGGAACTGCCGCGAACGCTGTGTCCGATCCGGGGCCTTCGTCGTCAATCCGATCGCTCTGCCACCGCTCGCCGAACGCCACATCGCCTGCCTCTTCAATCCAGTCCGCAGGCCGCTCCCCTACGGGCAACGATCGAACGGGGCCAGCCAGCGCCGCCACCAAACGAACATGTGTTGCGGCACCCGCCGGAGCCGGACCAATGGGCTCGACTAGTGACGGCACTTCAGGCTTCGGATTCAGCCGTGCTACGAGCTCCTGAATCTCGCGTTTGCTGCGAAAACGCGCACAATCGAGGATTTCTCGGCGCCGCTCACAATCGAGCTGCGGACCGAGTAGCAAGAGGCCGCTCAAGTGGAGCTCGCCCGTCGCGATGCGCTCGAACAGCTCGGGGTACTGCCGCACGAGACGTGCCGCTTTCGCACGCCGGTAGGCCTCATCTTCACTCATGCGCAGCTCGTAAATACAGTACGTGTAGAGAGACGCGCAGGCGCGCTGGCGATGGATTCCGCGAGCCTCCACCTCGGCCAGATGCGCGAGCAGGCTGGCGAGCGCCGTATTGGTTCGTGCGACCAGCATGCGCACGCTCGCGAGGAGCTCGTCGTCGGGGATGGTTTCGAATTCGGGAAGGCTCGGCATGGGCGCATCCTACAACCCAGATTTTCGTGCCCCGATAACGCGTCAGGATGCTTTTTCCCCACGCCGAACGAGTTTTCGCCAGTGCTGCAGCTTGAAACGCTGCGAGCACGCGACAGCGTCGCCGCGCACGGGGTTCCCGAGCAGAACCGCGACCTTCGTCGCACCCTCGAGCGAAAACCTGTCGAGCAAATTCGACGGTCGATGATCCGACATGGACATTGTTTGGACCGTCGGACTCGATGCTCGAGACTTCGAGTCCGCTGTGAGCCTCACAGCTAGTCGGCGCCGACGCTGTAGCTCGGCTCGCAGATGCGCATGGCGTCACGGGTCCGCTCCTCTGAGAGGAGCACGTGGAAGCCAGCGTTAAACACGCTCCGCAAGCGGCCGTCGACTACTACATGGGGTCCGCCAACACAGTCGACGTTGCGTGGAATCTTGTGGACGCGAATCGGCAGCCCTGTCCACGTCGGCGAGCGCATTGTCGAGTCCGGAACTATTTGTGAATTCGACGACGCTTACGCCGCGTTCCGACGCACCAATCGTCCGACGTAAAGCGCTGAAAGAAGGCTTCGACCTGTGTGGACTGATTGTTCAGAGCAAGAGGTGACCACCCGCAGTTCGCGAGCATTCCCGGCGTATTCCATGGCACCGAAGAGTTCGCCGACAAGTCGAGTAAGCGGCTGAACTAGTCGTCGCGAGAATCGTCGAGGCCCGCCTCAGCTCGCCCCCGCCAGCGGCGGACCCATCGCTTCAGAAGACGATCATCCGCGCGCTGCGCTCATCTGACACGTGTGTCAGTGCTTGTCGCGTGGTGGTTTCTGCTCGACCGCGTGTTTCAG
>DATHEN010000091.1:0-5483 GCA_035318565.1 Polyangiaceae bacterium | reverse complement strand
CAGCGGGCCTTGACCACCTGCGAGCTGCGCGCCTTGGTCACGGTTCTGAGGCCACCGATCCAGAAGATTGGCTCGATACGCACGTCGACCTTGTCTCCGTCGGTGAAAACGGCGTTCACCCAGGCTTCTTTGAGCTTGGTTTCCGTCTTGCTGGTATTCACGAAGTGCACCTGTACGGCGGCCTGCAGCTTGGGCGCGATGTACATGGCCGCCTTCTCGAGCTCCGGCGCCTGATCCTGATTCCTCACGTCGATCACCTGCTCTTGCGAACCGACCAGAAAGCGCCACAAGCCGAACCCGCACTCCTCCGGCGCGGCACTGTCCGCCTTTTGGTCCGCCATCGTGTACGTGATCATGTGGTGAGAACCGGGGCGCATCCGCGCATGGTACTGGTTCATGAACACGCCGACGTCGTTCGGGGTCTTCATGTAGAGGCAGTCGGTGGTCTCTTCACCGGGCGCGAGTAGATACTTGGCGACTTCGGCCTCGTCATCGTAGTTCTTGGGGCCGTAGCGCATCTGAAAGCCCTTACCTTCCGGGGGAGCCTCGATGCAGTTTTCGTCACCGGGGTAACCCGTGCTCGGCATGTTCGTGCACGGACGTGCTCCGAGTAAATCTCCCGATTGGCCCGGCTCTTTGCCCGGCTCATCGTCACTGCTGCCGCAGGCCACGCTGAACAGCGAGAGCGCCACGGCACCCAGCACCGTAAATAGAGGCCGTGCGACGCTTTGCTCGCGACGGACGACTGCTGCGGCTTTCACGTTGCCCAATACCTGCTGGCTCATCTTCTTGTCTCCTTGTGACAGGCGCGGGAAACCCGCCTCACCGTTAGTCCGAGTTCGAGAAATACCAAACGCGTCGTGATTGCGTTCAAGCATGATTGCCCTCCTGCGCCGTAGGCGGACAGAGTGCGGGAAGGCGTTGTGTGATCAAAAGCACTAGAGCTTCACGCATGCCGCCGAACATTCGTTCGAGATACGCTTTGTCCTGGCGTGCCATGTAGCTCACGAACGAGCCATGGAACATCGCCAGCATCAGGCTCGCGATGACTTCCTTGTCCGGCAAATCGAAGCCGAGAGCGTCGACGATGGAGCCCATCACGGCGCCGTGAACGCGCGCGAGCTGCCGTTGCAGCAGCTCCCGCATCTCGGGATCCGCGGCGCTGCGTTCGAGCAATACCACGAGCATCACGGCCAGCCCTTCCGGGCTCTCGATGATGCGGCGCTGTAGTCCGGCAAGCGTGCGATCGAGCCGCTCCAGAGCCTCACCGCCCTGATGCACGCTGTCCTCGAAACCTTCGATCCACTCGCTGGTCACGCGTTCCAAGGCGGCGAGCAGCACGCCTTCTTTGCTGCCGTAGTGCCAGTAGAGGCCACTCTTGACGACGCCCGCCTTGCGGCAAAGCGCATCTACGCTCATTCCCGCGTAGCCATGTGTCGCGATCAGCTCGATGGCTGCGTCGAGCAATTGCTCCGCACCGGAGCTGCGCGGGAGGGCAGCTGCAGCCGCATCTTTCGGGGGGGGTGCCATCGTTTTCCTGAACGGCCGGACGAAGAGCGGGTCGAAAGGGATCGCAGCCCTACAGACCGTTCGGTACAGTAGATGTTGCACTACCTAGTGTCAACGTTGAGGACATGATTGTCTCCAACGAATACCGCTACTTCGCTCGTTTGGCCCGACTGCGAAGCCCTATATATGGAGACATGCAGCGCTGTCTCATAGCTGCCTTTGTGTTGGTAAACAGACGAGTTTGAGTGGGTCGGCCCTCTAGCCGGTCCCGCCTTGGGATGCCAGCGAACGCTGCGCGCGAACGGGAAGCAACGCTCGCTCGATGCTGACCAAAACGGCATACGCGCCTTGCCACTCGGGACCCCTGCCGGCGATGCGCGCGTGCAGCCAGAGCCGCAAACGATCCAAGCTGTCTGCCGGGGTCGCCCCGGGATCCAACGCTGCCTGCAGCGCACCCATGAGCGCACTCGCCTTCTCGAGCGGCGTTCGTTCGATGAGCGCGAGCAGCAGCTCGAAATCGCGGCGCGAGATGGCTGCGCGCACGGCTTCCAGCGCGACGTTCGGATCGCGCCGCCACAGCTCGGCGATGCCGGGATCCGGAAGGCCTGCACCGTGCTCGCTCAGGACGTGTGCGATCCACGCCACGGGCGCGTACTTCCAGAGCTCGACATCCTGCGTGAACGGCTCGACCTGCACGAGGTCGGCGATGGCTGCCCATTGCTGCTCCGTCAACGACGGGTACACGCGGTTTCGCTGCAAGCCGCTGGAACGAGCGAGCCAAGTGCAGAGCCAAGCACCCGGTGCATGCGGCCAGAGAGCCGTGAGCCAGCGCTCGTCGAACACGATACCCTCGGCCTCTGCCGCATACTCGGCGGCCTCCCAGGCCGTGAACACCGCTTCGGCAACGCTTGACCACTCCACGCCACGCGCTGCGGCAAGGCTCGACAGCGCGCGAGCGCCGAGCTCGTCCTTCGCTAGCGCGAGCCAGGTTTCGAACGCCGGCACGGCGTGCTCCACTTCGTCCAAGAACACACCCGGCAATTCCAGCGGGTGCGCCTGGCGCTCGGTTCGTTCCACGCTGCCGATGGAGCTGCGGATGCGATCCACCAGCGCGAGCGCCGGCACCAGCCAGCGCTGTGCTTCGGACCCCTGCAGGGTCGCCGCTATGCGATCGTAGACTGCCGCGAGTCCGGAGGAGGGCGCGCTCGAACTCCACGGACGCAGCAGCCGGTGAGCGATGCCGCGTCCGCTCGGCAGCTGTTCGGCGATCGCCAGCGCTGCCAGAAGCCACATACCCGCTGCCAGCAACGGCTGCCCGTCGTCCGTGTGATCGATGCGACGCGCGAGCAGCGTAGCGGGAATCTCGACGCACAGTCGCAGCTGCTCGTCCCAAATCGCTTCCAATTGATCGACCGGGAGCTCCGCGCCCTCGAGCAACACCAAGCCGACAACCACGAACACCATCTCGAGCGCCGCCACCTGCGCCGGGTGTTCGTCCTCGTAGCTCAGGTCGAGCACGTCTTCGATCGCGCGGTAGTCACCGGAACGCACGCGCTCGTAGAGGCTCTGCGCCACCAGCCCCGCCGAGCTCGGACGCAGCAGAGCCTCACCCCACTCCAGCGGAGACAGGCGCACGAGCCCCGAACGCGATTCATGAAGCAGCGCATCGGAAAGCCAGCGCGGCTCGATGCGGAGCGTCTCGGGAGCGCCGTGGGCGCGCAGCATGCCGACGCCTTGAAGCGTACGAACGATGCGATAGGCGCCCGGCGGAACTTTGCGCGCGGCCTTCTCCAGATCGCGCGCTTGCAGCGGACTGTTGGCGAGTGCGAGCGAAAGCTTCATCCAATCCAGATCCGCCCCGCGCTGCTGCTCTTCCGGAACGAGCTCCAGCCACGCGTCCAAGCTCCGGGCTTCGTCCCAGCTGGCGCCCGTGTCCGTGAGCAGCGCTCGACCGAGACCGAGCAATGTTGCGTAGCCGAGCCGTCGTACCCAGCTCGCGTCGGGATTGCCGGCCTTCGACGCGCGGCTGAGCGTGGCCGTGAAGTGCAAGCGCGCGAGCTCTGCGAAGCGCTTGCCCTCGAGCTCACCGAGGCCATGCTCGTCCACGAGGCCACACAGGCCGAGCGCCACGCCCAATGAATCGATGTGTCCGAGCAGCGCGGGCCCCGTCAACCAAGCGAAGACAGCGCGCTGCTGAAAACGCCCATCACCGGGTAAACGCGCACCCAACCAATCGAGCAGCGCTTCCAGGTACTCGCCGGGTTTCGGAGACTCGACGATGCGCCATTCGCAGCGCTCCGCCGGATAGTGTGCCGCGGCCACGCAGATCCCGTCGCGAGCCGCGCCGCTCGCCAGGGGCTCCCAGCCTTCCAGCTCCACGAACACCGCGCCACGCTGCGGCACCGACGGCAGCGCTTCGGTCCAGCTGCGGGCGGTGACGAAGCGCGCCAGTCCGCGCGCGGACAGCCAGCGCCCGGCCAGACTCCGGCCCGAACCGCTGGGCGCGTGCCACCACACCTTCTGCCATCGGCTCGGGGTGAGCACCTCAGCCGGGATCCCAGGGCAGAGCTCTTCCGACAACAGATCGAGCGAGCGCGCATAGCGCACGTCACCAAGCCGCACGTGACGTCCGTCGGCTTCAGCCTTCTGGGCTCGGCCGTGGGCCTGCTGGAAATCCGGAACGGGCCGGCCGAGCAAGTTAGACAGCGAGAGCTGAACCTCGGGGCGCTCTACGAGCCACTCGAGCTCGACCTCGCGATCGAGCTTACTGAAGATCGCGGCTAAGGAGCGGGCTTGCGGCCGGTAGTCAGCGGGCCACCCCGGCTCGCCAAGAGCTGCCTCCGCCAAGGCATCGTAGCTCTTGTAAGGAGGAGAAGCGGCACTCATCAACTCGCGAAGCCAACCCATGCATCGAACTGCATTATGCATGCATGCTGCAAAGCGATGCAAGCACTCTAGGCTGTTTCGTCGCCGTCAGGGGCCCTCTCGAAATCCGCTCGAATTGCGAGCGACGGCGGCCCCGATGCGCGCTCCAGAGAACCTAAACTCCGCGCTCGATCCACGCAACGTATTTATGGCGTCTGGCTCGGGTCTATCTGCCGGCCAGACGCGTGAGACCGTCCCCGTTTGCGTCGAGATGGATGGGATTGGTGAACGCGAACGGACGGACCTCGGTGCCAGCGAGCACCTGCGTGAGCGGAGTGTCGCCCCAAACCACGGCCACCAGCCATGCGTCACGATCTACGGCCAGCTCGGTGCTGTAGGAAAAGCGATCGGTAGCGAGCGCCTGCGGAGGGATGGTCACGTCTCGGACCACGTGTCCGTTCAACACGAGTCGGGCGTGGTGTAGCTCGACCCACGGGGGCGCCTGAACCTTCAGCTCCACTTTGACGCTCGCTTGCTGGACACGCACGA
This sequence comes from Polyangiaceae bacterium, assembly GCA_035318565.1. Lineage (GTDB taxonomy): Bacteria > Myxococcota_A > Polyangia > Polyangiales > Polyangiaceae > DATDJP01. Next base: position 560 of record DATHEN010000091.1, on the reverse strand, counting down.
GCTCTCCGAGACCCCGGCCGCCCGCGCGCAGCTCCAGAAAGGGCCCGGTGGTGACGAGTGCGCGGCCCCGCCGCAACGCGTCCCGGACCTGTTCAGCGGTGACAGTGGCCGGGGTATCGGGAGTGACCTGTACATACGTGCGCGGATAGCCCGCCCACTGAGTGACCAGGCGGTGCGAATCCGAGTTACCGACGGCGGTGTAGCGGCGCCCCAGGTTCAGGAGGCCATACCAGTCGGTCACGTTGCGTTCCATGGTCGGCAGGTCGTGCTCGAATCCGTTGAGTACTTCGATGACGTCGAAGTCGAACGAGAAGCCTCCGGCGTCGCTCACCCCGTGCTGCGTATCCAGGCGCGCCTGATTGAAGTAGCCGATGTCGCCCATGCGGGGGTGGTTGATCTGAATCAGCGCGCCCGGGGCCGATGCGCGTACGGAACCGAATATCTGACTGGGAGTCACGCCGGCGTACGGAGGCGGCTCCGCGCGCTGGTAGGGATAGGAATTGAAGTGACCCCATGCCGGCGTCGTGATTTCCACGCCCGGCGTGCTGGCGATGCGAGCT
>DATHEN010000090.1:0-4835 GCA_035318565.1 Polyangiaceae bacterium | reverse complement strand
CAGCTCGAGCAAAAGGTTCAGCACAACGTCGATGGACTGTTCGATCTGGCGCGTGCCCGCGAGCAGCTGGCGATTCGCTTGCTGCTCGGCTTGTCGGCGTTCACGGTGTTCGTAGGGGCGCTGATGGCCTTTCACGCGCGGCGTGTGCTGAAGCCGCTGGCGTCGGTCACGGAACGCGCCAAGGCCGTGGCGAGCGGCGACCTGCGACCGCAGCCCGTGGTGGCTTCGGACGACGAGATCGGGGAGCTCGCACAGACGTTCGAGAATATGGTGAGCGCGATCGCGCGCGCCAACGAGCAGCTCCTGACGGCCGAACGCCTGGCGGCTATCGGCAAGATGGCGGCGCACGTGACGCACGAAATTCGCAACCCGCTCTCGTCGATGGCGTTGAACGTCGAGCTTCTCGAGGACGAGCTCGGCGAAAAGGAACGGGAAGCGCGTACCTTGCTGCGCGCGATCGCCAACGAGATCGAACGGCTGACCGCCCTGAGCGAACAGTACCTGTCCGTGGCCCGGCGCCCGGCGCTACGCCTGGAGCTCGAGAACATCGCGGACGTCGTGCGCGAGGCGAGTGACTTCGTGCGGCCGGATCTACAGCGCAAGAACGTACGGCTCGAGCTCGACATCGCCGACGAGCTGCCGCTGCGCGTCGACGAGGCGCAGCTGAAGCAAGCCTTCTTCAATCTGCTGCGGAACGCCGGCGAGGCCATGCCGGCCGGCGGAGTCGTCAGCATCGGCGCGCGCCGCAGCGACGCCGGCGGGGTCGAGATCATCGTCGACGACGAGGGCACGGGTATCGATTCGGAGACCCGCGAGCACCTGTTCGAGCCGTTTTTCACGACCAAGAGCCACGGTACCGGGCTTGGATTGCCGATCACGCGACAAATCCTCGAAGCGCACGGCGGCAGTATCGTGTGTGAGCCTCGCGAGCCGCGCGGCACGCGCTTTCGCCTGCACTTACCTCGCAACGCGCAGGCCGAGGCTGTCGTAACACCGGAGCCGGTCCCGCTTTCGCCGCTGCACGAGGAGCGCTATTGAATACGTTCATGCAGAACCGGCTGACGGTGGTGTTGGCGAGCTCCAATCCGGGCAAGCTCGCCGAGTTACGCAAGCTGCTCGGCGACTTGCCGATCGAGCTCGTGACTTTGACCGAAGCGCTCGGCCTCCCGCACGAGCTCCGCGAGGACGGCGACACCTTCGAAGCCAATGCCGTGCAGAAAGCAAAAGCTGCGTGCCGGCTCACGCAGCTCTGCGCCATCGCCGACGACAGCGGGCTAGAAGTGGACGCGCTCGGCGGTCGCCCCGGAGCGCGTTCCGCGCGCTTCGCGCATGACCGCGCCACGGACTCGGAGAACAACGCGCAGCTGTTGCGTGAGCTCGAAGACGTACCGGACGAGCAGCGCCAAGCACGCTTTCGTTGCGTCCTGGCGCTAGTTAGCCCGTGGCAGGCGGAGCGAGCGCACATCGCCGAAGGCGCGTGTCAGGGCAGCATCGCGCGCGCAGCGCGCGGCAGCGGCGGCTTCGGTTACGATCCACTGTTCGTGGTCAGCGAGTTCCCGGGCCGCGCCATGGCCGAGCTCAGCCAGGAAGAGAAGAATTCGATCAGTCATCGCTCGCGCGCAGTGCAGGGCCTGCACGCGACGTTGTTCGAGCTGGTTTCCGAGCAGCTGAACCAGGTCGAACGGATCTGCCGCTAGCGGCCTAGTACCTCGATTCACTCGAATCGAGGTATGTCGTGACAGTCCGTGCTCGAGTCAAGCGAATCCCTGGCATCGCTTCGATGGACTCGAGGCACTAGCCGCCGCCGGCCACGTCGAAGTGACCGCCGATTTGAAATGTGAGCCAGCCGTGGCTCGCGAATTCATCGGCGTCACTCATCAGGTCGCGCGTATTGCCGTCCTGGACGAGCTCGATCGTGTCGAAGCGACCGATGCCCAGCGTGACCATGGGTGACAGCGAGAACAGGCGGCTGAAGCGGATGTCCGCGCCCAGGCCGAGGCGCAGCTCGAGCGGTACGTCCTCGCTGAACTGCAGCTCGGTATCATTCGCGTACTCGGCCTTGAAGCGTCGCGCGCCCAGGTTGATTTCCGTGAGAAACCCGACCTTGTCGGGGTCCGACGAAACCCGCAAGCCGAGGCCGAAATAGTCGGAGCTCGCACTGTCGAAGCTCCCGCTCTCCGTCCCTTGCAGCTCCTTCACTTCGCCGCGGCCGAGCGAGGCGTGCTCCCAGAGCAGAAACAGGTTGTAGTTGCGACCGAGCCGCGCACCGACGTCGATCTCGAACATCGGTCCGGACGAGGCGTAGTCATTCCAATCTACGCCGCTGAAGCTGCCGCAACCGCCGAGGGTGCTCGGATTGCACCGGTAGAAGACTGTGCCGAACGGCACGAACCAACCCACGCGCGGGCCGAGCCAGAACGAATACTTTGGGGCTACGTGGCGTGGCTTCGGAGGTGGAGGCGGCTCGTAGACGTATTGCGGTCCGTAGCCCTGGCCGGGGGGTGGCGGTTCGTACACGCCAGGTCCTGGCGGCGCTGCAGTCGGTGCGGGTGCAGGTCGCGGCGCCGGGCGAGCCGCTCCCGGCGCCGGCGGCTCCACGTAGTACTGTGGCGGCGGCCGACTTCCGGGCCCTGGCTCGCCCGCAGCCGGCGTGGCGGGAGCCGGACTGGGAGCGGGTGTTGGCGCCGGCGCTTGCGCGTGAGCTGTTTCGGCAAAGGCGACGGTTACGGTAAGCAAAACGTAGGCATGGCGTGCCATGTTCCGCAGGATAGCACTGCAGTCTCGGGCTGCCGTTGACCCTTGCTGCACGCGCGTGGTAATCGACCGCCGGCCTCGGGCCACGTGTGCAGCCCTACTGGAAAGGCTACGGAACTTACGGATCTGTCGGCCTCGAGCTGGCAGTCAGCGTGCTCCTCGGTTTGTTCGGAGGGCGTTGGCTGGATAGCAAGCTCGGGACCGACCCCTGGCTGACTTGGATCGGCCTGGGTCTCGGGATAGTGACGGGCTACCGCGCGATCTGGCTTGCGCTGAAGAAAGCCAATCGCGAAGCAAAAAGAGCCGACGAGCAAGCGCGCAACGCCCGCAAGAACTTTACAGATGATTACGAAGACCGCGAGAACTGACCCACAAGCCGCGCTGCGCGTTGCGCTGTGGTCGGTCGTGCTCGTGGGGGCCACGGCGGCGCTCCTTGCCGGCATCTTCGCGGACTTCCGCAGCATGCTGAGCGTGAGCGCGGGGGCGCTGCTCGCGTTCCTTCACCTCTGGTTCATCGCACTCGTGGTGCGCGGGCGCATGGGTCAGCTCAATCCGAACGTGCCCTGGGGTTTGATCGGAGTGCTCAAATTCGCGCTGCTCTTCGGCCTCCTCTACGGCCTCGTAAAGAGCGACTGGGTGGCGCTACTACCGATGTTCATCGGTTACGGCGCCCTGCCTCTCGGAATCGTTGCGGCTCAAATGAGCCCACCGTTGAAACAAGAGACCTAGAAACATGCCCGATCACACGTCTTGGCTCACGTACCTGCTGGCGCACATCAAGGACACGCTGGCCAACAATGCGCACAACATCGGTCACAGTTTCGTCGCGAAACACGAGCCGTCCTGGCAGAGCTTCGAGCCGATCACGACGGCCATCCTGATCGCGGTGATCGTTCTCGCGCTGGCCGCTGGCGCGCGCGCCCGGCTCGCCAAGGTCGATGAAGCGGTGATCCCGGAAGACCGCCTCACGCTCCGCACGTTCATGGAAGTGTTCCTGGGCTACTTCTACGATCTCTCCAAGAGCATCATGGGCCCGGTCCGCGCAAAGAAGTTCTTCCCGATCATCGGCGCTTCGGCGCTGTTCGTCTTCTTCTGCAACGTGATGGCGCTGTTACCGGGCTTTCCGATCGCCACGACCAGCCTGAGCATCACGCTGGGCTGCGCGCTCGTGGTGTTCATCTTCTTCAACATCTACGGAATCGCAACGAACGGCGGGGCTTACATCGCTCACATGGCAGGTCCGGTTTGGTACCTGGCCTGGCTGATCTTTCCGATCGAGTTGTTCTCGACGTTGGTCCGCCCGCTCACGTTGGCCGTTCGTCTCATGCTGAACATGGCAGTGGACCATCTGCTGCTTTCGATTTTTCTGGGGCTCGTTGCCGTGCTGGTGCCGGTCCCGCTGATGATCCTGGGCGTTCTGGTGGTTTTGATTCAGACGCTCGTCTTCAGCATGCTCACTGCGATTTACATCGGACTCGCCACCGAACCGATGCATCACGAAGAACACGCCGCTCACCACTGAAGGGCTCGCCCAGAAAAGCGTAGCCAGCGGCGTCGAAAAAGACTAAAGCGTCGCCGCATTCCGAGAAAAGGAGACCCGAGGAAATGTCCAAGAAGAAGCTGGCCTTCACCGCCGCCGCGCTCTCGACCCTCGCTACGACGAGCGCCTTCGCGCAAGAGGGTGCTGCAGCTGGCGGAGCCGCGAGTTCCCAGGCGTACGCCGCCCTGGGTGCTGGTCTCGCCATCGGCCTCGCCGTGCTCGGTGCCGCGCTCGGTCAGGGCCGCGCCGCGGCCTCGGCGCTCGAAGGCATCAGCCGTAATCCCGGCGCCGCCGATCGCATTCAGACGCCGTTCATCCTCGGCATGGCGCTGATGGAGTCGCTGGCTCTGTTCGCGTTCGCCATCGCGTTCCTTCTTTACGGCAAGGTCTGATCTCGAGTCGTGCTCGGGCGGTTCACGCCCGAGCTCCGGCTCGTGCAGGGTCTCGTGGCTCCTCTGATGCGGGGCGTTTGCTTAGCGTCGTTCGCGAAAGCCGACGTAGGCGTCCCGCATTGCGTGTGTCAATACCAGGAGCAGCGCTG
>DATHEN010000089.1:0-2537 GCA_035318565.1 Polyangiaceae bacterium | reverse complement strand
TCGGCGAAGCCGCCTTCGCCCGGCGCCTCGCTTGCTTCGGGCGGACCGAGGAAGCCGTCGAGCACGATGTGGGAGTCGATCTCGAGCGTCTTCATGTCGATGCGGGTGATGTGGTGCGCGCCGATGTTGGCCACGTACGCGTACTTGCCGGCAGCATCGAAGTGGGCGAAGTGGGGGGTATTGAAGCCTCCCAAGGTCTTGATCACCCGGTCGCTCTCGGTGTCGAGGATGGTGATGGCGTTGTCCTCCTCGGCCATGATGAACATCAGCTTGCGGTCTTCGGCCAGGGAGAGGTGCGTGGGGTGGGTACCCACTTCCACGCGCTCGATGATCTGGAGATCCTCGGCGTCGATCACGATCGTCTCGTGCGTCTCCGACGAGTCGATGTAGATCTTGGTGAAGTCGGCGTTGAGCTCGGCCATGTGGTTGTCTTGGCCCGCGGTCTTGAGCTGGCCGACGATCTCGAGCGAGTCGAGATCGATCACGGTGAGCTCGTCCGAGTCGCGCGCGACGATGTACGCGCGGTTCGCGAGCACTTGCGCCGTGCTGCGCGCTCCGCCTTCGCTCTCGGCAGCGCAACCGAGCAGCCCGCTCGCGAACGACCCGACGATCAATGCGCACGCGCTTGCTGTCTGAAACCTGATCATTGCCAAATCTCCCTGTGCCAACGGCCAAAATAGAAAAGCCCCGGTGATGCAGACGCATGGCGCCTGCCTTCACCGGGGCTCGATTTTCTCGACGACCCGCTCTCGCGTTGGGTTGTGGTGTCTTCTGTGCGGGTCGAGCGGCTAGAGCTCGTCCAGCTTCTTGGTCTGTTCGATCCTCACGTCCACGGCCTTGCCGTTCTGAAACGACACCACGACCTTCCCGAAGAACTGCCCGGAAGACAGCTTCTCGAAGAAGCGCAATAGTCTGGGATCGAGCGGACTATGCAGGCGATCCGTCTCGCGCGGAGTGCCGTAGGACATACGAAAAACCCCTCGTTCCAGAAGGAACGGGGGGTCGCAAAATGCCTCGGCATTTCGACGGCCCTCCGTGCCTCGCGGAGATTGGCGTCCAGTCACTCGGGTAGGTCTCCTGGCTCATGGGGGACTGCAAGCTTCCCGCCTTCCCCGGCTTGCGCCGAGTGGCATCCCCGGCTCACGCCGAGGGCTTGGAAGCTCTCCCCACTTACAGTGGCGGGACCGCGCCGGACTCACACCGGCTTCCCTGTTATGCCTTGCGGCACCCGAGCTACGATTCAGTTGTCAGAGGCGATCGCGTAGCGCGCGCAGTGCGCGACTGTCAAGGGGTAGCGACGGATGAGTACGCTCGAGCTCGTTCTGCTTCACAGCCCGATCGTGGGTTCGGATTTCTGGCGCCCGCTCGCGCAAGTGCTCGAGAGCCGCGGCCAGCGCTGCTCGCTACCGACCGCAGTCGCGCGCGATCGCGAGCTCGTCGCCTGGCGCGACTGGCCGAGCGTCGCAAGCGCCGAGCTCAACGTCGCGCCCGGCGCGATCGTCGTCGGCCACAGCGCCGCAGGCTTCTTGCTGCCGTCGCTCGCGAGCGCGCTCGACGCGAGCGGCGTGATCTTCGTCGATGCGCTGATCCCGCCCGCCTCGGGATCGGTCCCGCCCGCCGACTCCGAGTTCCTGCAGTTCGTTCACCGCTTACCGTGCGACGACGATGGCCTGCTCCCTCCCTGGTCTCGCTGGTGGGGCGACGGCGCGATCGAACGCTTGATCGCCGACCCGCAAGCTTACGCACGCTTCGAAGCAAACCTGCCGCGGCTCCCGCCGTCCTGGGTCGACGACAAGGTCGACATACCGTCCTGGCATCACTTGCTCGCGGGTTACCTCCAAACCTCAGCGCGCTTCGCGCCAAGCGCGAGCGACGCTCAGCAACGAGGCTGGCCCGTGCGAACGCTCACCGGCACACACCTGCATCCCATGATCGCTCCGGGCGAAACGGCGGACGCGCTGCTGGAGCTCGTCGCGTCGATCACGAGCTCGTGACGTCAGGAGACGAAGTTGACCAGATCCACATCGTCGTGGGCGAGGAGTGCGGTCGCCAGCGCGCCGAGCACCGCAGCGTTGGGCATGGGCAAGCGCCTGGGGCCGTAGCTCAATGCTGCGACGGCTGCGACCCGTATTCCAGCCTGGTCCGCGTTGCTCACCAACATCGGCTCGAAGCAGCGGCCCTCGCTGTCGGTCCAGCTCAAGGGCACCACCGCTTCCAAGCTGACAGTCGTCTCGTCTCCAGCGCAGATCGCGCGGCTCATACAGAGCTCGAGCGTCTCGGCGAGTCCGTCCACGGCTTGGGCGGCCGGCTGCGAACACAGTCGTGTGAGCCGACCGCCGCGCACGGCATAGAGGTGGCCGCATTCGGCGCCGGTATGCTCGAGCAGCACCTCCATCGCATAGCGTGCGCGCTCGATTTCCCCCACGCATTCCAGCAGCCGGCTCTGCACGGTACGAGCCACCGTGTCCTCCGACGCTGTGCTCGGACCGTAATCGCCGTCCGTGGCGCGCCCCAATGTCGTCGACACGCTCAAGCCG
>DATHEN010000088.1:0-4823 GCA_035318565.1 Polyangiaceae bacterium | reverse complement strand
GGCCGTGCCCCAGGCTGATGAAGCGTCGGCAGCAGCCAGCGATACCTCGGCGAAGCTCTTGGCGCTCGCAGACACGGACGGCGATGGCAACGTGAACCACGACGAGCTCGCCGGCATCGTGCACGAGTACATCGCGAAGCGCGTTGCCGCGCGCCATGCGCAGCTCGATCTCAACCACGACGGTCGCGTCGCACGCAGTGAAGTTCCGAAGATGGATGCGGCGCGCTTCGCTCGGCTGGATCTCGATCGCAACGGGACGTTCAACATCAGCGAGTTGTCGAAGGTCATGGCTCTACAGGTCAGCGAGCGGCTGACCCGGGTGTTCGCGCGCCTCGATGCGGACGGCAACGCGATCTGCAGCTTGTCCGAGCTGGACGGACACCGTCAGGCTCTCGTGGAGAAGGCCAGAATGGCCAAGGCCGAGAAGCAGGCCTCCACGCACCGCACTCAGCAAGCCAAGGCTCCGGCTCGCGTCGCGACGTTCTGATTGGAGTCGACTACTCGGCGGCCGGGGACTGCTCTCGCGCGCGCCGGCGCTTCTCCAAGACCTCTTTGATACGTGCTGGATCGGGCTTCGACGCTGTTGCCCAGCGCACGCGCAGGCCGAGCTGACCGAAGTCGCCTGCCGCCAGGCCGAGCCGGTCCGGGCTGACGATGACGGGGATGAACGACACCTGAGCTTCGAGGTTGGCGCTGATCAGCACCGAGCCGAGCAAGCCTGCGCGCACGACGTGTTCTTCGCGGCCCGGTAAGCCGATCCAATCCGCCGCAGCACCGACCCGGATCGAGCCCTCGCGCCCGAAGCCAACCAGGTATCCCAGCCGCGCGCGCCAGATGTACGGCGGCTCCATGACCTGCCGTAGATTCTCCTCGAACAGATACAGGCCGTCCGGCACGAGCTCGACGCGGTAGGCGGTCAGCACGGCGAAAGCGCTGCCGACGAAGACCGGGACGGTGGCAGTGACCTCCGCCTCGAGCGCCAGGTAATCCGCCGGTTGCTCGGTCGCTCCACGCTCGAGATCCAGTCGGTGGAAGCTCGAGCGCGGCTCCAGGTAGTCGCGCGAAAAAGGGTACGTGTAGCGCGCTCCCACACGCGCCGTCAGTCCCGGCAATGAACCGCCCAACCCCAGGTAGTGGCCAACGCCGGAGAGCGACAGCAGCGGGTACGTCTCGACGCCGATCCATTGCCAATACGGCCGGCCATAACCCACCGCAAAACGCGGCCGCACGTACGCGTAGCCGCTCTCGGCCATGGCGGCGAGAAACAGCCGATCCTTTCCGAGCTCCCAGTAGCGCGTCACGACGGCCTGCTCGGTTCCGCTGGGCGCCGGAGGCGAGGGCGTCGGCGAATCGATGTCGAGCGGCTGCTGCGCTCGAGCGGGCGAGCTCGCGCTCATGCCGGCGGCCAACGCAGTCAGTAGAGTCAGCCGTGTCAGGAGCGAACGACCCGCGCGCATCAAAATTCGCCCCCTACACCGAGGCCATTCGGAACGCCGACGACGCTCCAGCGGATGGCCGTCGCTTCACGCCCCTGCGCGGGACGCGCGAGCGGCCCATAGTGGAGCAACCAGGGGATGCCGAACCCACTCAACGTACCGATCGTGGCGCCGATGAGCACGTCGCTGCCGTAGTGCTGATCGCCCACGATTCGCAGCGCTCCGGTACCCGCCGCGGCGACGAACGCGACGCCGCACGAAGTGCCGTCCGCCGTGGGATTGCCGTACACGCGATGACGCATGTGATGCGAACACGAGACACCGGCCGCGGCAAATGCCATGGCCGTGTGCCCGCTGAAAAACGAACGGTAACGCTTCCGGCTCGAGCAGTCCTTGAGGTCGCCGTCGATACTGGTCCCGCAATTGCGACCGTACGGACGCTCGCGGCTCGCGAAGCCGGCTGTCACGCCCTGCACCGCCGCGGCAACACTGATCGCTTCGGTGGTGATCAGCGCCATCTGCGCCGCCACCGCGTGGCTCTGCCGGTACCAGTACATGGCGATCAGCGAATCGAACAGCAGCGGATAAGCGATCGAAACCGACAGGAGTAGATCGCTGCCGTCCCGCGCCCAGATGCCGGCCTCGTAGTCCTCGATGCCGATCGCGTCTCGCACGCCCTCGTCGAACGAGTTGTGGCCGTGCCAGCGCTCTGGAGTCGCCGGGATCACGGAAGAAGTCATGCCGATCGCGAGCGCGCTGCCCGTTAGAATGTAATTTCCCACCTCGAACTCGCGCCAGCGCGGATCCCAAGTGCGGCGTGAGCCCTCACCGCGTTGGGGCAAGGACGGTGCCGCGATGGTCTTGCCGGCAAGCACCGTGGGCTCAGCGTACTCGCTGGCATCCGAGAATAGCCAGGCTACGTCGTCGTCGGCGGGCTCCTCCTTGACGAGATCTTCGATGAGCGCGTCCACGTCCGCGTCGCCCTGCGGCTCGGGCGGCTTGTGCGCGGGCTTTTCCGGCTGCGCCCCCGCTTTGGGCGCTTCGGGAGCGGCCGGCTGTGCCTGCTGCGCGACGGCGGTCGGCGCAAAGCCGCAGGCAGCGAGCAGAGCCGCAACGGAAAGCGGGCCACGGACCCTCGGAGCTGCCAGGCGACGAAGCAAGCCGGCTAGCAGCGATAAGGTTCATGCGCGCGAATTGCAACCCTCAGCGGCGCATCCCTGCCGAATTGCGCGCGCGCCGCCCCGTGCGCCCGGCGCAAGCTCAACGCAGGCGCTGGCGCCGATACTGAAGCGGCGTTGTCGCCGTCCAGCGGCGAAATGCGCGGTGGAACGCCGCGGGTTGCGAAAAACCCAGCGCCGCCGCGATCTCACTGAACGGTTGATCTCGAAGGCCGACCATCTCCAGTGCGAGCTGCTTGCGCACGTCGTCCAACAGTGTCTTGAACGTGGTGCCTTCGAGCTCGAGCCGCCGGCCCAGGGTACGCGAGCTGATACCGAGCTTGCCCGCGATGTACGTGGCACTCGCGCTGCCGCGTTCGAGCTCGGAGATGATCAGCGCCTTGACGTTGGACGTCGAGCTCTGAAGCTCCGGGAGGCTCGCCAGCACGTTCTCCGCGTGCCGCTGCAAAACCTGATGTAAGCGCGAGTCCGCGCTGCGCAGGCGTGCCTTCAACTGCTGCGCCGGAAAAATGAAGCCATCGCACGTGCCCGAGAAGCCCACCGTGGCGGGCTCGAACGTGTCCTGGTACTCGCTGGTGCTGGCCGGCGCGGAATGGCGGAACATCACCACCACTTCCGGCATGACCCCGTCGAACCAGACACGGCAGTAGTTCCTGAACAATCCGGCGATCAAAAAATCACACGCCGCGCGCGGCAGCGCCACGGTGCTCGTCAGCCGAATGCAGGCGTTTTTGCCTTCAACCGCGAGCTCCAGGGTGAGCGCGTCGTTGACGAGACGCGTGTGCTTGGCGGCGACCTGCACGGCTTCCATCACGGTTGCACCGGAGCACACCAGGTAGTCGAGCGCGCCCGCGTCACCGAACGCAGCGCGACGCGCCGCCTTGAGCCCGAGGTCCGGATCGCCCGTCATCCGCACGGCGTCGAGCAGCGCGCTGTGTGCGAGCTCGATCGGAATGCGTTCATCCGGATCTTGGCTGGTAGAGGCGTCCGCGAGCGCGGCGCCCACGCTTGGATGAGAGCGCAGTACGTCGAGAAACGGCTGCATCAGTCGAACGGAATAGCAGGGCCACTCCACCGGAGGCGTACCACTCCCTGGCCGGGCGCTAGCTCGAACGGCGTCGGTCATGCTCTCGCTTGCTCTAGAGAATAGTAGCAGTACCCGCGCCAGGCGAAACCACCGACCCGGCACGCAGGGCGGGCCTCGCAAACCGCTGGGAAACCCTACGCGCGGGCCTCGGCCCGGGGACTCCGGCGGCCGCGCTGCCGGCGTGCGTTGACGCCCCGCGGGGCACATCAGCACGGAGCGTTGCACGCACAGCGCGGGGCGGGCCGAAGCCCGCAGAGCTGCGATCGAGCGCTGCTTTCCAGTGCTTACGCGATTTCAGCCGTCGCAGGCACGTCGATTGCTTTGAGCCGGTGCAGTGATTCTCAATACGCCCGAGGCAACGTCGCCTCGAGCAATAGACGTGGGAGGTTACATGCTCAGGCAAAATCTGTGGATTGGCGCGGCAGTGCTCGGACTGATTTGTGGTTGCGAAAAGAAGGAGAAGCCGAATGTCGACGTATCTCCCTCGCGACCCGCGGAACCGTCCGTAGACACTCGCAACAACGAGCGCGTGGATACGCGCGACAACCCCATGCGCAATGACGACGATACCGTACGCAACACGGACGAGCCGAGCGTTCAGCAAGGTGGCGGTTCCACGAGGGCTGCGGTGCAGTCGATCGTGGCGGCGCGCTGTACCCGCGAAGCTCGCTGCAACAACATCGGCGCCGATCACAAGTACGCCAGCCTGGCAGAGTGCAGCGCGAAGCTCTCCGAGGATCGCAAGGACGATCTGAACGCAAAGGATTGCCCGCGCGGCGTCAGCCAGAAAGAGCTGGGGGAATGCCTCGCCGAGATCAAGAACGAGGACTGTAACAATCCGCTCGACTCTCTGGGTCGACTCGCGGCCTGTCGCTCGAGCGACTTGTGCATGTCCACGCCGTGATCTCACCCGGACGCGTTTCGCGTCGGGCGGGGTAAAATGCCGGGATCAAAATTTTGGTCCCGGCATTTCTGTCTATGTCGGTGCCTCGGTCGTCCTGTGCCGGCGCGTGTCACTTCTGGAGCAGCTCGGACAGCCACGTGAGACCGGGGCTTTGCTCGCAGGTGATCTTCAGCAGCATCAACAGGGGTACAGCAACCAACGCTCCTGCCACCCCCCAG
>DATHEN010000087.1:0-4439 GCA_035318565.1 Polyangiaceae bacterium | reverse complement strand
CGTCAGCCCACGCGGGGCTCGCCTGCGCGCGCGTAAAGTGGGCTGAGCTCGGCTCGAGGACTAGGCCGCGGCTTCGGCTTCGAGCTCCTGGAACAACAGACCGAGCTCGGGGCGCCGGCGCAGTGGCGCGCAGAAGCGGGTGGCGAGATCGAGCAACTGGGCTTCGAGCTCGTCGGCGCGCTTGCCCATTTCACCGATGCGAGTCTGACGGTCCGCTTCCTCTTTTTCGATGTCTTCTTGCTGTTTGGCGAGATTGCTTCGAAGTTCCTTGATTTGAAACTCGAGGTCGAGCACTTCGGTGCGCTTGCGTTCGACGCGTTCGTCCGCGAGCTTCTGGTTCTGTCGCGCTCGAACCCACTCGTCCACGTTGTCCGCCACACTCCGATAGGCCTGAGCCAGCTCGGCGTACGGTTCCTGAAACCCGGAGCGACCCTCCCAGATCAAGAGCTCGACGTGCTCTTTCAGCACGCGATCCCGGTGTTTGTCGAGCTCGATGCCGAGCGCCGCGGCCGCGGCCAGCGCGGCCCGCAGCTCGTCGCGCGCGCGGCTCGCGTCGATGCCGAGCGCGTCCACGGCGTGGCCGAAGCGCTGGCGGCCTTCGCGGCCCAGGGCTTCGATCGACTCGAGCGCGCGCTGGTGCTCCACGCTGCGGCTGCGCAGCTCGGAAATCTGGAAGACCTGCGCTCGGACCTCGCCGAGCAGTTTCGCGAGCTCCGGGGGAGGCGACACGCCGTACACCTGGCGCAACATCTGCTCGAAAACTGCGGTACGCCGTGCCCAGCGATCGATGGCGACTGGCGGCAGAGTCTTGGCGGGGCCGCGCGAGCTCTCACCTTCCGGACCGATTTCGGACGGCGGCGCGATGCCGAGCAAGCGTGCGCTCGCGAGCAGGTCCGCATGGACGCGGTGAGCGTCTACTGGGCGATCCTTTGGATCTTTGGCCAGCAGCTCGAGCGCGAGACGGTTCAACTCCGCCGGCAAACTGGCCGCATAAGTGCGTGGTTCGGGCGGCATCTCCTTCATGTGTTTGATGAAGAAGGTGGCCACGTCGCTGCCTTCGAACGGGAGCCGCCCGGTGAACATTTCGTACATGATGACGCCGAGCGCATACAGGTCCGCCGATGGCCCTGCCTCGATGCTGGTGATGCGCTCGGGCGCCATGTACTGCGGTGTCCCGAACACTTCTCCCGCACCGGTCAGGCGCGTGTCCTGCATCGAGCGCGCGATACCGAAGTCGAGCAGCTTGACGAGGTCGCTGTCGTCGTCGGTCCTGGCCAAAAAGATGTTTTCGGGCTTCAGATCGCGATGAATGACCTCGAGATCGTGTGCGCGAGCCAGTGCGCGCGCGATCTGAATCAGGATTGGCAGTGCGCGAGGTAGGGGGACCTTGCCGCCCTCCAAGACGTCCGCGAGCGTCTCGCCCTCGAGCAGCTCCATGACCAGGTAGATGCTGCCGTCCGTTTCCCCCTGATCGAAGATCTCGATGATGTTCGGGTGGGCGAGCTTCTGCGCCGCCTTGGCCTCGCGCCGGAAGCGCTCGCGAATCACTTCGTTGTTCGCGAAGCTCGCGTCCATCACCTTGACGGCGCAGGGGCGATCGACCAGGCGGTGGCGGGCGGCGTACACGGTGGCCATCCCGCCCTCGCCGATCACGTGCTCGATCGAATAGCGGCCCGCGATGGTCGTGCCGATTCTGGGGTCATGGAATTCGATGAGCTGCGCACCGTCCAGAAAGCAGGTCAGGCTGTCGCTCGGGTACTTCAGTTTGCATTGCGGGCAGGCCTTCATGGTCCGAGCTCCAATCTATCCTGCGCTCGCCAATAGCGGGTTTCCAGGGTAAACGGCAGACCCGCGCGGACCCCAGGAAACCCGGGCGTGTTCTCGCCTTTCCGCTTCATCCGTGATGTCATGATCCCTGCGGGGACAGCGAGGTTCGAATTGGCAGTGTCGCGTCACAAGACAGGACCCGTACGCATCGAGGTTCCCAAACCCGAGGACGAAAAGCTGCGCTTCGGACGGGTGGGTATCATCGCCCTCGTCGGCTTCGTGATCGGAATCGCCTGGCCGCGCCTGGCAGGGGTGAAGCTCGTACCGGACCCGCCCATCGAAGAGCAAGCGCCAGCGGCAGCTCCCCCCGCGTCGGCGCAGCCTGCTCCGAGCGCGGCGCCGGCACTCGTGAACCCCACGCCCGTGCAGCCGCCGCCGCCAAAGCCCGAGCCCGTGGACCGTGTGCGTGTCTCCGAGCCTCATGTCACGAGCTGTCGTAACGGCGCGGGCGAGCGTCTGGAAGCCTGCGACAAGCCGGACGTCGATCGCTTTGCGCGCGCGCGCTTGCAGAGCCTGGCGAGCTGCACCGGAGCGGCCAAGGCCGCGGGCACGCTGTCCGTCGGTATCGACCTCGATTTCTCGACGAAGAAGGTCAGCCTGCTGAAGGGAAAGAGCACCACGCTGGCCGACGACGACGCCAATGCCTTGATCGCGTGCGCGCGGGCGGGGTTCGAAGCCGTCTCCTTGGACGACGTGGAACATACGGCAGAGCGCTACACGGTTTTCTATCGTGTGGAGTTGTTACCGGCGCCTCCACCCGCTCCGGTTGCGGCTGCGGCGGAGGATGCCGGCGCGGAAGGCGAAGCCAGCGGTCGCGCTACTGTGCTCTGGGAAGTTGCCATTCTGCGCGGCTCACCCAGCAAGGACGCTGAGATCGTCGCACGCGTCTTACAGGGAACGCGCCTCGTCGTGACCGGGCGTCAGGCGGATTGGTACAAGGTGAAGTACGACGCACGGGGCAAAGAAGGTTGGGTGTACCGCACCGCGATCGGCCTATGACTCATCGTGTTAGTTTCGGCGCGTCACATGGGTACTCTCGCACGCACGGGAATTGTCGTGCGGGTGCTCGGACCAAATGCTAAGGCTTGAGGAGCTTTCAGCGAGTTTGTCGTGAAACCTTCCCAGAAGCCGGCACCCTCGGAAAGTTCCAGCAGCGAGCCCAGCACGCCCGCCCAGGACGTCTTGCTCGTGCACGGAATCAGCGAAGACGGACAGGGGCTTTCGGTCATCCGCAAACGTGAAGATCGACTCGAGCAGGGTGTCGTTCGTCCGCTGCAAGAGGGAAAGCCCATCCACGGCGAAGTCGTATGCTTGAAGCCGAGGCCCGAGTGTCCGTTGGTTTGCGATGTAGAGGTGGCCGTGCCTGCCCAGCCGGCGCAAGCGGGTTCTACGGCAACGGACGCTCCCGAGACGCGCAAAGGGCCGGCTCAGGTAGCGAGCGCTCGCTACCGTGAGAACTGGGATGCCATCTGGAAACGGCCGAAGCCCCAGCTGACCAACTGATACGCGAAGCTCGAGGCATCCTCTCGCGCAGTGCGCCGAACCGTGCCGGGTTGTGCCAGCGCCGGGCAATCCTGTCAGTGCGTTTCACGCACGATTGAGCTTTGCACTGCGCGACCGGCAAGATCTGCCGATTTCGTTGCGGCGATGTGCCGGGCGTTGGGACGGCACGCCACCTGCAGACAAAGGGGGGGGATGACAGCAATTGTGCGCTTTGACGAGGAGGACGACGATCGTCGGACAGTTTCATATCGGAGTGCATTGGCTCTGGTTGCGCGCAGCACCAGTCCGAACACGGGTTGCCTCACAGCGCCGCAGCTTCTGGCCGCGCTATCAGGAATTTGCTGCCCGGCAGGGCGACGTTCGACGGGTAGTTGGCGATGTAGCGACTCGTGCGACCGCAGTGATCCAGCTTGGCGAGCGCGCCGTTCCCGAAGCCTGCACTGACCATCTCGAGCACTACGTAGTGCGCTGATGGGCAACTCTCAGTGCCGGCGAAGACCTCGATGAGGTTGACAATCGGGCAGGTCGGCTTTCGGCGCGCGCGCTGGTTGCTTGAAGTAGGAGCGCCACGCCGAGCGCCGGGCCCGCGCCCCAAGCTGTCAGGCGCTGGCTCAGATTGGCACGAGCGATGTGCCTGAACGGGCTGTTTTCGTGGAGAGTGGCCATGGCACGAAGTAGAGCAAATGCTGTTCCATGCCGTTGGCGCCGACTACAGCGCGTTCAGAACTCCGTTCACTTTGCTGCGCGCGATGACGAACGTCGCGTCCACGCCGTCGGCGCGCGCATAGAAGACGCTCGTCGAGCGCCAGGCGTCGCCGGCTCCGATGCGATAGCGGAGCTTTCGGAGCGGTTCACCGCCGCCGACGCTAGACTCGGCGCTCACGATCAGCTCGGGATTTTGCAGGCCGTCACTCGGACGCGCTGCGCCGACGTGCACCGCCGCTTCGGCGCGCATGCTGCTCAGCGCTTCGACGATCTCTGCGACTTGTCCCTTGCTGAGACGCGGCTGCGCGCCCGTCTCGACGAATTGCGCGGCTTGGCGTTCCAGCGTGATCGTCGCGCCCTTGCTCTCCAGGCGTATGGACTTCGTGGTTTCGGTGTCGATGACG
>DATHEN010000086.1:0-4935 GCA_035318565.1 Polyangiaceae bacterium | reverse complement strand
TTCCGATGCGGAGGCGCTCGGCGTCTTTCTGGGCTTCATGGGCCGCGCGTATTTCCTGAACCGCAGCTCCTTCGATCCGTACGTACAGATCGGCTTGGGGGGAGGCGCGTTCGGAACGGCGGGACACGGCGCTCCCGGAGTGCTCGAAGACTCGGAACGGTACGAAGAAACGGGCGCCGGCCCCGCGCTCCAGATCGGAGCAGGCGCAGATTTCTTCGTGTCGTCGCACTTGAAGCTCGGCCCTTCCGTGACCTACACGCAACTGTTCGTGGACAAGATCCGGCGCTGCCGCCGCGGCGACTCGGACGACTGCGAGGACGTGTCCAAGGATCGCTACGGTCACCTGAACTCCCTGCTGACCGTGGGCGTGAGGCTTTCGATCTTGCTCGGCAGCGAGTTGTAACTTGCGTGCCGAGGTATAATTTCGACCGGGCATGATGGACGAGCTCGATCCCCTGACCTTCGACCGCAAGCTGCGCGAAGCCTGTCGCGCCTGGTCACGCTGGCGGCGCCAGCTGCGCGCAGCAGAGGCTTTCGACGACGAGCCCCTGCTGGCGTATCGCCGGCTCAGCTCGCAGCAAGCCTTTCAAGAGTTGACGGATCTCGGCGACCGAGACCCGCTGGCGCCGTATCTGCGGCGCTGGGTCTACCGGCTGGCGGAGCAGCGCATCAACGCACAGGCGCTGGCCAGCGTGGAAGCGGAGCGCCGCGCGAACCTGCTCGTCATCGAGGAGCCCGCTCACACACGCTGCTCGCTCGCCGAAATGTTCCGGCGCGCGCTGGGCGACTCCGCGCGTCGCGAAGGCTGGCTGCACAGCTTTTTAACGAACAGTCGGACCCTGGCCGCGGGTACGGCGCTGCTCTGGGAAAGGCGCGCGGAGATCGCACGCCGCATGGGGCTGCCGGACGCAGACAGCATCGAGTCATGCTGTCCCGAGCTCACGAGCGCAGCGCAGGCGCTGCTCGAAAGCACGGACGACATGGCCGAAGCGTTCAAGACCCGAGAGCTGAGCGAGCTCCTCTCGCACGCGCTCGGCCACGACCTGGACGAAGGCTGGCCCGGGCGCCTGAGCGTGCGCAGCTTGACGGACCTGTTCGCTGAAACGCCGCTCTTCCAGGGTTTGTCCCTCGACACAGGCGCTTTCCCGGCCGCGCTTGCCGGATCGAGCTTCTTGCGCGGCTTCGCACGCCTGGGCTCGGCCTGGGTGCGGGCCACGGCTCCGGCGCAGCAGCCTTTCGTGGTGGCGTGCGATCCTTACGGCCTGAGAGAGCGCAGTGTCGGCGCGCTACTAGCGAGTGTCGCATGCTCTCCCGTGTTTGCGCGCCGCGTGTGCGGACTTTCAGGCGCGCGCCTTCAAACTCGCACGCGTGCAACGGCGCGCGTCGCGCTTCTGCACGTGCGCGGCACGGCACTCAACGTGCTCTTGCGGCGCGCCGCGCTGGAAGGTCGTTCGTCCTTGAATCGCGCGTTCGAAGCGCAGGTGGAGCGCGTGTACGGCCTGGGCCTGCCGGCGGATGTCGCGGGCAGCGTGTTCCGCTTGCGCGTGGACGCCCCGGCGCGCTTTGCAGGCACACTCCTGGCAGCGAAACAGCACGCCGAGTTCGTCGACGCGCATGACGAAGATTGGTACCGAAATCCGCGCGCCGTGGATCAGCTCCGCTCCGAGGCCGAGCTTTCGCCTCAGATCAATTGCAGCAAGGCCGACCTCGAAAGCGGGACGCGCGCGCTGCGAAGCGCGCTCTTGGAACGACTGGGCTGACCGCGAACGCGAGCTTCAGAACGTATCGCCGGTGTCGGGTGTGAGACCGGCCGATTCAAGGTGATACTTGAAGCCGAACACGATCGCCGTAGCGGCTACGTCTTCGGGAGTCAGCGTGCGGCGTACGCCCACCTCCGCAGCAAACGTGCGGTCGACGTAGCCCGCCCCCAGGCTGAGCGCGTGGCTCGCCACGCCCTGGTCGTAACGGTAGCCGGCGCGGATCGGGAAACGATCCGCCAGGAGCACTTCGAGACCGCCCATTGCACGCACGGTGGTCTCGTCCCAAGTCGTAAAATCAGTGAGAACGTCGGCCTCGACCGTGAAGTCTTCGGTGCCGAAGCCGATGCCGCCGCCCACGCTCGTGGGTTGGAAGCCGTTGTTCGGATTGTTCAGGTTCGCACCGACGACGGAGACCGCAAACTGCTCGGAGGGTTTGACCGTGATGCCAGCGTCGAACGCGAATGCTTTCACGATCTGTTCGTCTTCGAGGCCACTCGAAGCGGCGCTCGGAGGCATCGAGCCGTAGCCTTCCCAGAAGCCATCTTGCTTGAGCCACAAGTAACGCCCGCCGAGACCGACCAAAAACTGTTCGGCGAAGGGAAACGCGAGCGCGAACCGGAGGTCGGTCGACTGGCGCTCCACACCGTCGGGGTCTTGTAGATTCCATGTGCCGCCGACGCCGCCCGCTACGCGCGTGCGCGACACGATCGAATCGACGATCCCCGCGCCGTAGCTCTGCCGGGCGGCTTCCGGCCAGATCTGCGCCGAGACGCCGAGATGGTAGACGCGCGAGGCCGCCATGTTGGCCGGATTCAAGAACAACCCTTCCAGGGAGTTTCCCATGGCGCGCATCGCACCGCCCATGGCCGTTATGCGCGGTGTTTCGATCTCGCCGTAGTTGAAGCCCACCTCTGGAGGAAGATCGCTCGGCTCCGCGAGGGCCGGTCGAACTAGGGCCGACAGAACGGCGAGCGTCTGCAGGCAACGAAACAGAGAACGATACGTTCGACGCATAACACTGAATCGAGAAGCCGCGCGTGCGGCCGCGAGCGCCGTAGTGCTAGCGTCGCCAGTGCGCGCCGGGCAACAATTCCGTGTTCGTCGAACGCTTTCGGCTTTGTATTTTTTGAGACATTTTTTCGCGCCGCCTCTTGACGACAGAAACCCTGGAAGTTGCAGCGCGAGAAAATCATGCTCCAATTGGCGGCCGCGGTTTGCGGGCGTTCTTTGGCGATTTCGCGAGCAGCGCGTGACGAAGCTCGCACGCGAAAGCGGCCGCTCACGAAAGCTTCCCGGACAAGTTTTTGAATTTCGGAAGGATCGCCGCACTGCAAAATCGAGTATTGAAGTTTTCGACCAAGCGGTGCTAGCTGCCAACTTGTCACTCGGTGCTTCTCGGTCGCGCTCCTCGCCAATCGTCCACTGAGCCACCGAGCAACGTGGTTGGTGGTGTGGGGGCCGTCAGCCTGTCTCCCAATTCCGGTTCATGGAAGTCAGGGCAACACTGTCTCGCAACTTTGGGATACAGATTTGACGGGGGCATTAGCCCGCGGCTCGAAGTCGAACTGACCGTCTGAAACGCTCTACGTGTCCACAGTTCTGTGGACAAGTTGGGGGATATTTTTCCTCGTGGTAACCGACAGCGCGCTCATCTCTCCGATGCCCGGGTCTTCACCAGCTCACGACTTTTGGCACAAGGCCGTGGAGTTGACCCGCCTTCGCTCACCCGCGTCGTTTGAGCAGTGGTTTTCGAGCATTCAGTTCGAGAGCTTGTCGGGCGGCGTGCTGACTCTCACCGCTCGCGACGAGTTCGTACGCGACTGGGTCAAGGCGCATTTCTTGCCCGACCTGATTGCCAATCTCGAACAGCTCATGATGGATGAGCTACCGCATGGCGTGCGTGTGGACTGGCGCATCTCGGCGCGCGTCGAGCAGCCCGTGTGCGAAGGCCGGCCGCCTGCACGCGCCAAGTCTCTGCAGATGGGCAGCGAAGCGCGGAGCAACTCATCGGTTCCTCCTCCCCGCAGCAGCGATCGGCCGAGCGGCATTCGTCTGCCGGCCGGTACTTACTCGCGCGCCGCGATCACGGCCATCCTCAATCCGAAACATACATTTCCGAACTTCGTCGTCGGTTCGTCCAACGAGCTCGCTTACGCCGCAGCCTTCGCGTCGGCCGGAGGCGGCGGTCGTCGCTACAATCCGCTGTTCATCGCAGGCGGCACCGGGCTCGGCAAGACGCACCTCATGCACGCCATCGCGCACAAGGTGCTCGCCGAGCGGCCGCACGCACGCGTCGTCTACGTCTCGGCCGAACACTTCACGAACGAGTTCATCGAAGCGCTCCAGCACCACAAGATGGACGAGTTTCGCGCTCGCTATCGAACGGAGTGCGATCTGCTCCTGGTGGACGACATCCAGTTTCTGGCCGGCCGCGAGCAAACGCAGGAAGAGTTCTTCCACACGTTCAACGCTCTGCATGATGTCGACAAGCCCATCGTGGTCACCAGCGACAAGTACCCGCAGCAGCTGCAGCGCATGCCGGACCGCCTGGTGTCGCGCTTCACGTCCGGCTTGGTCGCAGACGTACAGGTCCCGAAGCTCGAGACACGCGTCGCCATCGTGCGCAAGAAGGCGCAGATCGAAGGCATCCCGCTCAGCGATGAGATCGCCGTCCTGCTCGCTCAGAGCATTCAGAGCAACGTACGTGAGCTCGAAGGCGCGCTGATTCGTCTGGCGGCAAAGTCCTCACTCACCGGCCGTCCCATCGACGAGGAATTCGCCCGCAGCGAGCTCGCCGTGGTCGCGCCGCGCCGCGCCGACCTGATGAGTGTCGAGGACATCCAGCGCGCCGTGTGCAACCACTTCCGCATGTCGAACTCGGAGCTGCTCAGCAAAGATCGACACAAGAGCGTCGCGTTCGCGCGCCAGGTGGCGATGTACCTGTGCCGGCAGCGCCTCAAGTGCAGCTTCCCCGAGCTCGGGCGCGCCTTCGGCAATCGCGATCACACGACCGTGATGAGCGCCGTGCGCCGTGTCGAGCAGCTCCGCCAGCGCGACCCACAAGTGAACGCGCACCTGGAAGCCATCGAGCAGCGGCTGGCGTCGAGCGACGAGCGCTGAGCGTTTCCCTTCGAAGCCCGCGACCGTGCTCGGATTGCTCGCGTAATGCGGCGAA
>DATHEN010000085.1:0-3398 GCA_035318565.1 Polyangiaceae bacterium | reverse complement strand
ATGCACCGGATGCCGTCGATCTCGGCATCGACGCGACGATGGTGGTGACCGACGAAGCAGACGCGCGGACGCGTGCGGCGGACAGCCTCTGCGAGGCCTTCGGCTTCGCTCACGTACCGTTGCTCGATGAGCCCTCGCCGTCGGGTGAACTCCACGCCGGCCGGGGCGTCGTGCAGGAGCAGGATATCCAGGGTGCCATACCCGCAGAGACGCTCGACCTCGTCGTGGGTGAAGTGCCGCCGCGCGTAGCCCTGGAGTCGGCTAGATGGCTGGGCAGCAGAGGCCGTTCGTGCTTCCTGCGAGCCGCGAGTTGCTGCGTTTACGAACCGCTGCCCGCGGACGCGCTGCTACCGTTCGGGCATCGCCGGCAGCGACGTGTCGCTGCGCGTGAGATACGCGACCGCCAGCACTTCGTCTTGCGGATCGTCGGACTCACCGATCTGCAGGTACATCGACGCGCCGTTCCAGAACAGGACGTCCTGGCCGTTCTTCGGCTCGGGAGACATGCCCGTCAGAAACGCCCGGTACGCGTCGCGCGTGCGATGGCGCGTCTCGACGCGGCACAAGCTGGTGCCGCACTCGATCGCCCGCAGCTGCGAGCCCGGCGGCAGGATCGCCGCGACCCGCTGCGGCAGCGCGCGCGCTTCGGCCCAGCTCGCGTCGCGCGGCTGCGCTGCGAGCAAGCGGTCTGCGTTCGCGACGTAGCGATCAACGCGCTCGGCCGGGTCTTCGGGCGCCGCTGGCGTGGCCGGCTGCGCGGCGGCCGGATCGGCGCCATCGCCCGGCTCGGCAGGCGCGGGGCCGCGCTGATCGAGCTGCGCTTGACGCTCGCGGCGCAGCGCGCGCAGCTCTTGCTGCAGCGCCGCGATCGATAGCGACATCTGCTTCAGCTCGGCGCGGAGCGCCGGGGCTTCAGCGCTCGCGGCCTCGGGGCTCCTGCGCCCCAAGGCCACGAACGCTGCCGCCGCAACGCCAGCTGCCGTGGCGATTGCGAGCAGCTTGGTCACGGGACGCCGTAGTTCACGCTGATGACGTTGCCGGTGGTGACGCCACCCATGACGCCGCTGAGGCTGCAGAGTACATGGCCGGTGCTGGCGCCGGCCACGTTCGGGACGTTGATCTGGCGCACGCTGAAGCCGTTCACGAGAAACGGGGGAAACGGAACCGTGTGCAGGGGTTGACCGATCTGGTCGAAGTTCCTGTAGGTGCACGAGACCGCGCCCTGCAAACCGACCGAAGCCCCGACCTGGATGACCTTGTTCGCGCCCGGGCTGTCCCAGATGATCGGCATCGACCACATCCGGGAGCCGGCGCACACGTTGCGGATCCCGAGCGCGACGGTGTCGTCGAAGCAGGCAGAGTCAGTCGGCTCGTTCGGGTTGCCGAGCACTGCCGGCTGGGTACGCGCGAACGCGACCACCGGCACAGCAAAGCTCAGAGCGCAGAGTGCAGCTAGCAATTTCTTTCTCATGGTTCTCCTCGTGGCCGGCACCGCGCCATCCAAAACGGCTCATGCGGCCGTTGCGGTTTGTACGCTATAGCGACCACAATTAGCAAGTGCTGGACCGGCGCCTCGGCTCGCGAAAAGGCGCGCGCTGCGCGGAGCTCGTTGGCGCGCTCGACAGTCACTGACGGTCTCCTGTCAGTCACTGACTGTCAGCGCGCGTTCGGCGACTCCGTCGGTCGCTCGACGCGCGTTGGCCGCGCGACCACCCCGGTCGGCGATGCTGATGCGAGATGGCGACTACACGCACGGTCGCCGGTCCGATTGCATACAGCACTGTACGGGAAGCGGTCGAGGAGGTAACGCCGCAGCTCACCCTCGACGACCGGGTAGATCTCCGGGTCCTGGCCGACTCGTTCGATCGCGCGTTCAACCTCGCGCTCGGCTCGGGTTGGCGAGCACGTGAACAGCCGCCAAGCGCGAGCTCGCGGGCGCCCCCGCTTCGGAAGTGGGCGAGGCGCCACGTAGATTATTTTTGTATCTTGCTAATAGTTACGCCAAATGCTAAGCGTTGGTTCGCATGGCTAAGGCCTCTGCAGCCGACACCGAGGCCGTCTTTGCTGCGCTCGCGAACGCGTCGCGTAGGAACATCTTGCTCCTTCTGAGCCACCTCGGAGACGAGTTGCCTTCTGGCTACCTGGCCGCACGCTTCCACCACAGTTGGCCAACGACGACGCGCCATCTAGGCGTGCTCGAGAAGGCAGGTCTGGTCGTGGTCCGCCGAGAAGGTCGCGGGGCCTTTTATCGCCTAAACCGAGACCGGGTGCGCCAGGTCGTGGAGACTTGGTTGAGCCATCTGGAACCGGGTAGCCCCGAAAAAACTTGGACCTCGTCTGGTCCCAAATCTACCCAAGCGCTGCGCAACTCAAAACCCCAACCGAAAGGAAGAAAGCACCGATGACTGCACAACCGAAGTCTGACGTCCCAAAGATCTTCCGCATCACCATCGAGGTTTCGAACATCGACGAGGCGGCGGCTTTCTACGCCAGGCTTCTCGGTCACGATGGGAAGCGACACCCGGGTGCCCGCCACTACTTCGATTGTGGCGGCGTCGTTCTGTCGGTCCTCGATCCGACCAAGGGTGGCTTGACACCGACACCCGGGGCCAAGTCGCTCTACTTCGCGGTGAACGACTTGGATGCCGTGCACAAGCGCGCCAAAGCGCTCAAAGCGCTCGCGCCATACAAGGTACACAGCGAGCCGGCGGGGGAGGCCCTCAAACGACCGTGGGGCGAGCGCTCGTTCTACGTGACCGATCCTTGGGGCAACGACTTGTGCTTCGTGGAAGAGGGCACGCTCTACACGTAGACCGAAGCAGCAAGGTGCGCTGGCCATCGCCCGCGCACCATGAGCGCCGGCGACATCGCTAGGCGATTCGAACACGCATGGCCAACCACGACTCGGCATTTGCCGGTTCTCGAGGACGCAGCGTTGATCGCCCATGAACAGCAAGGGTCAACGCAGGCAAGGCTGACGATTCCTGAACGCTGCCGCAGCCCGCGCCGCACGACCGTGCTTCCGATACCGCAAGCACGGCAAGCGTCGGGTCTATCACATCATGGTCTGTTTGCCTGACCGTCGCCGGGCGCTTCGTTCCGGACGACCGCGAAGCTTTCGGGGCTGCGTTGCACGTGCGCGGCCGTGCGATAATCGTCCGCATGCGAATGCGCGCGACATCGTGGGTCGTGGTGGTGCTGCTGCCGTTGCTGTTCCAGGCGTGCTCGGACGACGACGCGCCGGCCGATCCATTGCACGACGGTGGTGATCCGGACGGCGCAGGTGCAGCGGGACGCGACGGGGGTGGTAGCGGCGGGAGCTCTGGCGGCAGCGCGTCGGGCCGCGGCGGTGCGGGCGGCAGGCCGGCCGGCAGCGGCGGCAGCGCTGGAACCGGCGG
>DATHEN010000084.1:0-2211 GCA_035318565.1 Polyangiaceae bacterium | reverse complement strand
ACATCGGACGGAATGATGTTCCGGCCACCCACGATGATCAGATCCTTCAGACGATCGACCACGTAGAGCCTCCCTTCCGCGAGGTAACCCAGATCGCCGGTTCGCAGGTCGGGGGACTCGAAGAAGGCCTTGCCGTAATAGCCGAGGCTCACCGAAGGGCCCGAGAGCACGATCTCTCCCACGCTGCGCTCGGGTAGCACTTCGTCGCGCTCGGCAGCCAAGATGCGGATCTCGTGATCCGGCAGAGCGCGTCCGCAGCTCACGAACGTCAGCGTGCCCGGATCGGAGCTCGACGCCGGAAGCGCACGCTGCGCTTCCGCAAGAGCCGCACGCTGCACGTGATCGTATACCGGCGCCCGGCCGGGCTCCGGAAAGGCGGCGGCGAGTGTCGACTCGGCCAGCCCGTAGACGGGAAAGAAAGACTCGGGCCGGAAGCCGTAAGGCTCGAAGCGCTCCAGGAAAGCCGCGACGGTTTCGTGATCGATCGGCTCTGCGCCGTTGAAAGCCAGGCGCAAACACGACAGGTCGAGGCCGCGCAGTGCGCTGTCCGGCAGGCGGCGCGCCGCGAGGCTGTACGCGAAATTCGGTGCCACCGTGTACGTGACGCGATAGCGGGTGATCGCCCGCAGCCACGATTCCGGGCGCCGTACGAAATGACGCGGCAGCATCACGAAAGTCGGGATGCCCACGTACGTGCCCTGTAGCAGGCCGCCGATCAAACCCATGTCGTGGTACATGGGCAACCAGGAAAATGAGACGTCGTTCGGGCCGAAGCCTGCTGCTTCTGCGCTCGCCCGCAGGTTGGCGACGAGGTTCGCGTGACTGACGACCACGCCTTTGGGCTCGCCGGTGCTGCCGGAAGTGTACTGAATGAACGCCGTCTCGTCGAAGCCTCGATCGTAGTCGAAGTGCTCCGGTAGAGCTTGCTCGGGGTCCGGCGGAGCGCTCGCATCGATGAGCGCAGTGGCGTCACCCAGGTCGAAGGCAACGCTGCGCAGCGCCGTGCTCGAATCCGCGACCAGCACGCGTGGGCTGCAATCCCGTGCGACGGACCGAATGCGTTCGCGAACGACGTTCGCCATCTCGTACTCTGCCGCCGCGGGGAGAGGCACGGCAACGGCGCCGAGCGCCTGCGTGGCGAGAAAATAGACCACGAACTCGTCCAGCCGCCCGAGCGACAACAAGACGCGCTCACCCGGCGCGGCTCCGCGCGCCGCGAGTTGGGCCGCTGCCATGCGAACCCGAGTATCTACCTCCGCGTACGAATAGCTTTGTTCCTTCAGCTCGCGGCCTTTGACCTCGACGACCCAGAAGAACACGCGGAACGCTTGTTCTTGAACGCGGTAACCGAACACGCCTGGAAAGGTGAGGTTCGGGTCCGGCAAAAACGCCGAGTAGTGAGCCGAGGCAGTGGTGCTCACACCGGCGGGACCCGAGGTCTTCCCCGATTCATCGGTAGAAAGGTCGTCCATCGCGTACGTATCGATGCGCTCGCTCGAGAGCGCGTTCCGAGAGCAGCTCGCCTCCGCTCGGGTCCAGTTCGTCGATCCGGCTCGAGACGTTCGTGGGGTTCAGATATCGGCCCAAGCTGCCGCGGCCGAGTGGGAAGTCGATCACTTCGCGCGCCAGCACGTCCAGCTGGGAGACGTGCTCCAAGCTGCCGTCTTTCAACAACTCGAGCGCAGAGTCGAGCAGGCTCAGCAGTACGGCGCTCAGCAGAGCTGGCACATCACGCCCGCGCTCGGGCTGGGCTGCTGCCAAATCCGTGAGCTGCTCGGCTTCCGGACGCGAGCTCGACAGAGCGGCGAGGGGCCTCACGAAGCCGAACTCCCGCAACGTGTGTGCTGCGTCGTCGCAGCCTCCTCCGCTCGACACGAAACGGGCTACGGGCGACAGGTAGGCGCTGATCAGCCGATCGCTGGCGAAGCGGCCGCGAGCACACGAGACGATGCCCTTGTAACCTGCGCGCATGAACAGATCGAAGGCGCGCGCACGCGCGGGCGAGGCGTCGCGCGCGGCGATCTCGACGAACTCGAGGCCTTCGACCGGCCAGTACGCCAGGGTCGAGCAGGGCCAGCGCAGATCGTGCCCTCCTGCACTCGCCTTGACGATGCCGACGAGCGAGGGCGCGTCCGATTTTACGTGCGCGTGCGGCGCGAGCACGAGATCCGGCGTCTCCGTCTGCGTCTGCTCGGCATCGAACACGATCAG
>DATHEN010000083.1:0-4070 GCA_035318565.1 Polyangiaceae bacterium | reverse complement strand
ACTTGCGTTTGTAGAGCTTGCCGTTCGGATCGCGCGGCATCTCTTCGATGAAATCGATGCTGCGCGGGATCTTGAACTTGGCGAGCTCGCGCGCAGCGAATTCGCGCAGCTCTTCCTCGAGCGCGCTCCCGGGTGACGCTCCGGACGCCGGTTGCACGACGGCTTTCACCTCTTCGCCCCAGTCTTCGTTGGGAATGCCGAACACGGCCACGTCCGCAACCTTGGGGTGCA
The DNA here is from genome assembly GCA_035318565.1 of Polyangiaceae bacterium. Classification (GTDB taxonomy): domain Bacteria; phylum Myxococcota_A; class Polyangia; order Polyangiales; family Polyangiaceae; genus DATDJP01. Next base: position 3,839 of record DATHEN010000083.1, on the reverse strand, counting down.
TGGCGAACACGGCCTCGATCTCGGCGGGATAGATGTTGACCCCGCCGGCGATGATCATGTCGGCCTTGCGATCGCACAAGAACAGATAGCCGTCTTCGTCGAGGTAGCCGGCGTCCCCGACCGTGAAGAACCCCTCACTCCAGGCGTCCTCGGTCTTGGCGCGATCCTTGTGGTACTCGAACTTGTAGTCTCCCATGCGGATCCAGACCGTGCCGATTTCGCGGGGTGGGAGCGGCAGGCGCGCGTCGTCCAGGATGCGAATCGTGGAAATCGGCCATGGAGGACCGACGGTGCCGGGCTTGTTCAGCCACTGCGAGGGGGTCGCCAAGGTTCCGCCGCCTTCGGACGCCGCGTAGTACTCGAAGATGCACGGGCCCCACCATTCGAGCATCTTGCGTTTCACGTCGATGGGGCAGGGCGCGGCGCCGTGGATGACGTGCCGCAGCGACGACACGTCCGTGTTCTTTTTGAGCTCTTCGGGCAGCTTGAGCAAACGCGTGAACATGGTGGGAACCATGTGCGTGTTGGTCACGCGGTACTTCTGAATGCGTTCGAGCGTGCCTTCGGGCGTCCATTTGTCCATGAGCACCACGGTGTGGCCCAGGTGCAAATGGTTGGTGGCGAAGTTGAGCACGGCCGTGTGATAGAGCGGCGCCACCACCAGGTGTACGCCCTGGCTTCCCGGCAGGATTCCGAACAGGGAAAGGAACATGGCTTGAGAGGTGGCGACGAGCTCGGGCGCGATGTCACCCATCGCGCGGCGCACACCTTTGGGCTTACCCGTGGTCCCCGAGGTGTACGTCATGGGCCCGCCCGCGCTGCGTTCGGACGGCAGCGCGCCCGGCTGGCCCTGCTTCAACTCGGCGAGCGGACGGAAGCCGGCGACGCTGCCCAAGGCAAAGCGACTCTGCGCGGGGAAGCCGAGCCCCTCCGCCGCTTCTCGACACGCTTCCGCGAAGCGCTCGGAAGCGATGAACGCTTTGGCTTCCGAATCCTGGAGGATGTATTGAATTTCTTTGGCGGTCAGATGCCAGTTGAGCGGCGCCACGTACCAGCCCGCTTGCGCGGCAGCCATGAACACCTCCAGCATCTCGACGCAGTTGGGAAGGGCGACGGCTACGACGTCTCCCTTGCGCAGCCCGAGCGCGCGCAGTCCGTGCACGATCTGATTGGCCGATTCGAGCAATTGTCCCGCAGAGACCTCCCGGCCATCCGGCTCCACCACCGCGAGGGCTGACGGGTTCTGCTCTGCGAACTTCCAGAATCCGAGGTCGCTCATGCACGGCAATTTAGCGCGAGCCGGCGCCGAATGAAACACGTTCTATTCGAACCGGTGCCGAGCGGTGCGATTTTGCTCGCCAGCGCCACTAGAACGTGTTTCATTTCTGTGGCTCGGCAAAGCAAGAAACCAGGCAAGCCGTTCCGCGGAGGGCAGAGACGTGGAGTTCAACATTGCCGATCTATTCGAATCGCTCGTGGACACCATTCCGGATCGCACGGCGTTGGTCGCCGGGCCGCGCCGGCTCACGTACGAACAGCTGGACGAACGCGCCAATCGTCTCGCGAACTTTCTGAGAGCGCGCGGCGTAGGTCCGGGCAGTCACGTGGGACTGCATCTGTTCAACGGTAGCGAATATCCGGAAGCGATGCTCGCGGCATTCAAGCTGCGTGCCCTGCCCATCAACATCAACTACAGGTACGTGGAGGCCGAGCTCCGCTACTTGTGTCAGAACGCGGATCTGAAAGCGCTGATCACGCAGCGCGAGTTCGCGGACACGGTTTCGCGCGTGGTGCCGGATTGCGCGGATCTGTCGACCGTCGTTTTTCTGGAAGACGGCAGCCCGCCCAGTAGCGCACGCTTTCAGGTCGAGTGCTTCGACTATGAAACGGCGCTCGAAAACAGCAGCGCGGCACGTGAGTTCGGTCCGCGCAGCGGTGATGACCGCTACATCATCTATACCGGCGGCACGACGGGCATGCCCAAGGGCGTCATGTGGCGGCACGAGGACGTGTTCTTCGCCGGCTTGCAAGGCGGCAACCCCGGCGGGCCACCGATCGAGCGCCCTGAGCAACTTGCGGAAAACATCGCCGCCGATCGGACGATGGCACTGACCATGTTGCCTTCGGCCCCGTTCATTCACGGCTCGGCGCAGTGGACCTCGCTGATTTGTATGTTCACCGGCGGCAAGGTCGTCGTGCAGCCCGGTAGAAGCTTCGACGCAAAACGCGTGCTCGAGCTGATCGGGGAGGAAGAAGTCACGACGCTCACTCTGGTAGGCGACGCGATGGCGCGACCCATCGTGGACCTGCTCTCCGCGCCCGGAGCCAGCTACAACACGGGCAGTTTGTTCGTGATCGCGTCGGCGGGCGCGGTGCTGTCGCCCACGATCAAGGAGCAGCTGCGCGCGGTATTCCCGGACATCATGCTCGTGAACAGCTTCGGGTCCACCGAGGCCGGGCACCAAGGCTCCGCGCTACCCGGCGCGGAGATCGGCGTGGAAGGCCGCCCGAGCTTCTACATGGACGCGGAGACCAACGCCGTCTTCGACGACGAGCGGCGTCCGATTCAGCCGGGCTCCGGCAAGATCGGCTGGCTCGCGCGCGGTGGCCGCGTTCCGCTCGGCTACTACAAGGACACGGAAAAGACGGCGGAGCGCTTCGTCACCATCGACGGTAAACGTTGGGTCTTGCCCGGCGACTTCGCCACGGTGGAAGCGGACGGCCGTATCACGGTGTTCGGCCGCGGCTCGCACTGCATCAACACCGGTGGTGAGAAGGTCTTTCCCGAGGAAGTGGAAGAGGCATTGAAGAGCCATCCGGACGTGTTCGATGCGCTGGTCGTGGGCGTGGAAGATCCACGCTGGATGCAACGCGTGGCCGCCGTGGTCGAAGCCCGGCCTGGCAAACAGCTCACGTTGGACGAGCTGCAACAGCACTGTCGAGAACGCATCGCGGGTTACAAGATCCCGCGCCAAGTGAGCCTGGTCGAGCGTGTGATGCGCTTTTCGACCGGCAAGCCCGACTACACGTGGGCCAAAGAAGTCGCGAAAAGCAGCGCATGACGGCAGCCTGGGATCATACGACCGACCTGCTCGTCATCGGGAGCGGCGGCGGCGGCATGGTGGCGGCGCTGGTTGCGCACGACCGCGGCGCGCGTACGCTCGTCATCGAAAAGGGCGAGAAGTTCGGCGGCTCGACGGGCATGAGCGGCGGCGCGCTCTGGGTGCCCATGAACGATCACCTGAAGCGCGCAGGCATCAGCGATTCGCGCGAAGAGGCGCTGATGTACCTGCGCAAGGTCGCCGGACCGCGCGTTCCCGAAAGCCGGATCACGGCATACGTGGACCACGCGGCCGAGATGGTGCGCTATCTGGAGGAAAATAGCCGGGCGCAGTTCAGCGCGTGCCGCGAGTACCCGGACTACTACCCGGAGTATCCCGGAGGCAAGCCCGGCGCGCGCACCATCGAGCCGCGCCCGTACAGCGCGCGCAAGCTCGGCGCCCACGCCGGCGAGTTGCAGCGTTCGGCGCAGGGGCTCGTGCTCGGGCGCATGGGTTTGACGGCCGTCGAAGCCAAGACGCTCGTGCAATTCTCGTTTTTTTCGTACGTGCTCATGCTCTGGATCGCGCTCCGCTACTGGCTCGACATTCGCGCGCGCATGCAGGGCAAAGCTGACAATCGTTTGACGCTGGGTACGAGCCTGGTCGGACGTTTGCGTCACTCGCTCGCGGATCGGAACATCCCGCTCTGGCTCTGCACCTCGGCCCAGGAGCTGGTCGTCGAGAACGGCCGAGTCGTGGGCGCTGTCGTGCAGAAGGGCGAGAAACGCCTGCGCGTGC
>DATHEN010000082.1:0-5264 GCA_035318565.1 Polyangiaceae bacterium | reverse complement strand
GCCCGCCGTTTGCTGGAGCGAATCCCACAGCAGCACGAGCTCATCGACGAGCGGCTCGGGCAAAACGACGCTGAGCAGGCGCTCGCGCGCGCGTGCGGCGCGTTCGAGCCCGGCCGGACGATGAATGATGCGGAGCAGCGTGGCCGGATCGTGCGCCGGGGGCAGCGAAGAGCGCACGACGTCGCGAAAGACATCCGCCGACACGAGCCAGCCATCGAGCGTGGGCACGCCCAAGCGGCGCGCCTCGAGCAACGGCGGAACCAACGCGCCGACCCGCTCTATGTTCGCACTCCCGGCTTCGATCTCGCCTAGCGCAACGAGCGGCGGGAAGCGGTTGCGCCGAAATCGAGCCATCTTCTGCTTCGGATAGCAGCTTCGTGCGCCGAACGTCGATGCTCATCAGGACGGGGCGGGCGCCCCGGCCATTTATTGCGCTGCAGCAGCTCAGGCGGTGGTGCGGCGAACGAGCTCGACCAGAACTGGATCGCTCGCGAGCTGCTCGCGCAGCGTGTCTTTGACGAACTGCAATTGCTCAGCCGGCAGCTGCAAGTGACCGACTGCTTGCTCGATGCGATCTTCGAGGTAATCGTCGATCGAAATCTCACCGCTACGCAGCCGGCTCAGTGCATCACTGCCCGACGCGGCTTCGCTCGAACCCGGGGCCGTGACCTCGAAGGTTTCACCCGTTTTCACGGGCGTAGCGCCGCCGAGCCCGCCGATGGCCCCCGGTGCAGGGGGCTTGCCGATGCCGTCGATGCCCATGGCGTTAGTGTAACCTCGACTCGAGCGCTTTCTCCGCGAGAAAGCGCGTCTAGCTTGCAGCCGCTGAGTTTTTGCCGGGTTCGAGCCTAGCGGAGATTGCCGATCGCGTTCTTGACCGTATCGTGACGTGCCTTGAGCACGTTGGAAAGTGCGCTATACGCGCGGCTTTCCGCGCTAATGCGCTCTTGCAACTCGAGGTAATAGAGGTTCATATCGGCGTTCTGCGAGAGCGTGCCCTCGATGCCCGGCGAGCCAGCCGTGCTCTCTGCAGCCGTACCCGTGGGTCCCTCGGCCCGGGTGGCCGCAGCGCCGTAACCGACCGGACCGGATTGACCGGGCCGCACGGCCGCCGCGAGAATGGGACCGCCTGGCAGCTTCCGCACGGCGGCGTCCGCCCCTTCGATCACGGCGCGCGCTCCGGCCCGCATGACTTCTTTGAAGGGCCGCGTGGGACTCGGGGTCACACGCACGGCCGTGTCCGTCGTAACCACGCCGGTGCCAGGACCTGCAGACTGAACTCGCGTTGCCATGGGGCGCTCTCCTGTGAGACTGGAGCGCGGAGGGTCCGCGCATGACCACGGGTCGGCCGCCCCACACCGCAGTTGCGCACTGAATTCTGCGAGCGGTTACTCGGCTCGAGTTTTGCGCTTTCTCTTTGAAAAGCGTGGCCAGGCAAAGGACTGCAGGATCTTTTGCATGTTTCAGGCGCCTGCGTCGGAAGCAGAACGTCTGATTCGCCTCGCGTCAAAGGCGACCAGAATAGCCAGCGGGCGCCGGCCTCGCCGGTTTTTCTCGTGGCTTATGGCTGCTCGTGCCGATCGTGATCTGCTCGTGCCAAGACTGCTCAACTCGAGACTCGGAGCCGAGCCTCAAAGGCCGAACCACTCGGCTGGATCGACGTTTTCGCTGCCGATGCGAATCTCGAAGTAGAGGACGCCGCCCTGGCCGACCGACCCGATCCGAGTGCCGAGCGCGACGTCGTCACCGACACTCACGGAGAACTCGTCGAGGTGGGCGCTGACCGTGTAGTGCTGCTGGCCGTGGTCGACGATCAGCGTCTTGCCATAGTCCGCGTAGAGGTCGGCAAAGGCAATGCGTCCACCAGCGACAGCGCGCACGGGTGTGCCACGCGGGGCGCGCATTTCGAGGCCGAGACCATCCGCCCGGCGCGCGGTCTGCACCTCGCTGCGCCCGGAGAGCGGAAACGGAAGCCGCCCCTTGAGTGACGCGAAGCCGTCCAGAAGCTCACCTGGATCCGTAGGTCCGATGCCCGATCCGTAAACGGCCGTGCGCGCGGAGTCCCCGGGTTCGAAGGCTCGCTCGAAGGCCAAGCGTCGATCCTGGGCGGACATCAGCGCCGTACGGGCTTCGGTCATGGCCTGCGCCTGCACCTGGAGCGGGCCGCGTCGCACTTCCAGAGCTCTGAGCTGTCCGCCAATTGCGACGCGCGCGCGCGTAAATTCGTGCATCTTGTCCAGATCGCGCTGGAGCGCCCGCTGCATGCGCTCGAGCTTCGAGGCATGTTCGACCAACGCGTCGAATCCGCCGCCCACCGGCAACAAACCCGCGCGCGCTGCGCGCACGTAGGCGCGTCCTCGCACAATCGTCCGCACGCGAAGCCGCTCCGACTGCGTGGCCATTTCATCGAGCCGTTTGCGCAGCGCGCGTTCGTCGCGGTCGATGGCGGCGAGCTCCCGGTCCAGGCCTTCCGGTGTGGACGGCAGCGGCACGGACAGACTCGCCAGCGCCGCGGCGCCAGGGGCCTGCTCCGCGGAGTTCGGCAGCGCACCGGCCGAAGCGGCACACAGCACGAGCGCGAGCGCGGCACGCCGCCTCACAGGACTCGAGTCGAGCAGTTTGGGCACTTGTAACTCGACGCTACAAAACCAGGAGTTTGCGAATACTGGTGTGCGCGGCCAGGGCGCCCAGCAGCGCGCCCAGCACCACGATCGCCAGCGCGACATGCCAGGGCAGAAAGCTCGGCCCGCTGCCGATCAAAAGCGCCAGTCGCTGATCGAAGCGACTGTGCACGATGGCGTACAGCACGCCCAGGAGCGCGATGGCCAAAAACGCACCGCTGGCGCCCTGCGCGGCTCCTTCGAGCACGAACGGTCGCCTCACGTACGAGTCCGTGGCACCCACCAGCTTGAGTACTTCCACTTCGACGCGCCGGCGCTGCAAACTGAGGCGAATCGTGGAGGACACCACGCTGATCACGGCCGCGAACACCACCAGCGCCAGAATGCCGGCGGCGGTCACGCCGCCCGCGAGCAACGCAGCCAAGCGTTCGCTCCAGGCCTGGTAAGTCTCGACGCTTTCCACGGCAGGCAGCTGGGCGAGCTGCGCCGCCAGCTTCTCCAGGCGCGCTACCGCGAGGTCATCGCGCAGCATCACCTCGAGCGATGCCGGAAACGCTTCGACCGGCAGCGCGCTCAGCAGCGTCTCTTCGTTGACCAGCCCTCCGAGCTCGCGACGCGCCTGATCCGCGGAAACCTGGCGCACGTCGGTCACGCCCTCCGAAGCACGCAGCGCTTTCTCGAGCACCGACACCTGCTCGGGAGTGGCAGCCGCCTTCAGGTAAACGGACGCGCGACCGGTCTGCGCCCAGCGTTCGCGTACCGCGTCCACGTTCACCACCACGAGCAGCGCCGATGCCAAGCAGACGAATGCCACGGCTACCGAGAACACGCTGAGCACGTGCAAGCGCCAGTCGTTTCGGCCGCCGCGCCACGCGCGTTCAACCGGGGTCAAGAGCTCGCCTCACGCAACATGGCGGTCCGGCGCGGCTTCATCCAGACCTTTGAGGATGTCACTGGCTCTCCCCTCGTCGAGTACGAGCACGCGGCGCGGCCGCACGTCGAGCAGCGAGCGATCGTGCGTGGCAAAGAGCACCGTCACGCCGCTCGCATGGATGTCTTCGAACAAGCCGAGAATGTCGACCGCGAGCTGCGGGTCGAGGTTGCCGGTAGGCTCGTCGGCCAGCAGCAAGGCAGGTTCGCCGACGATGGCGCGCGCGATCGCGACCCGCTGCTGCTCTCCGCCCGAGAGCGCACCGACGACTTCCGAGCCCCGGCCATCGAGTCCCACTCGCTCGAGGGCGTCCCCGACTCGCTGCCGGGTGAGCCGGGAGTTCACACCGAGCACCTCGAGCGGCAGCGCCACGTTTTCGAGCACCGACCAGTTGGGAACGAGTTTGAAATCCTGAAACACAATCCCGATGTTGCGCCGCAGGAAGGGCACTGATGCACGGCTCAGCCGGCCGACTTCGCGGCCCATGAACAGAATACGGCCGCTGTCGACAGGCTCGGCCGCGTACAGCAAGCGCAGCAGCGTGCTCTTGCCGGAACCGGACGGGCCGGTAATGAACACGAACTCCCCGCGTTGAATCTCGAGCGAAAGACCCTTCAATACGGGGGCATCGGCGCGGTAAGCCTTGTGCACGTCATCGAACACCAGGACGGGCCTGTGCGCCGCGACGGGATCGAAGCGGTTCGCGCCCGCCCGTAGCGCGGGCCGGAAAGCCCGAACCTTTGCGCCAGGTTCCATGCTGGCGGAGGTAACAGGCTAGCGCGCGCGCACACAACTTTTCAGCCGCTCCGGGAGCCGTGTCGAACCCCCACCTGACCCTTGCCTACTTCGGTTTACCTCTGGGCGCGTATCTGCTCGCGCGGGATGGCCATGAGTTCTCCTTCACGGTTTTGCCCGCGCTTCCGGGCCCGGGACGGCGCCGGTTGCGTCATCTCCTGCGCGAGCGTGTGCTGGACGCCGCCGTGCTCGGGCCGGCGCTGGACCAAGCGGTCGAGTGCGCCTGGGCCGGCGCAGAACCGGACTTGCTCGTCAGTTGGTTTTGGCCACGCCGCCTGCCCGAGCAGTGGCTGATCCGGCCGCCGCTTGGAGCCATCGGCACTCACCCCTCGCTCTTGCCTCGGCACCGCGGCCCCAATCCCTACTATTGGGCCATCGACTCCGGAGATCTCGAGAGCGGCGTCACCGTTCATCGCCTGACGGCCGAGTTCGATCGCGGAGCGATTTTGGCCAGCGCCAAGCTCGCGATCGGAGAGCGCAATGCGTGGCAGCTCGCCCGCGCCCTCGATCGACCGAGTCTCCAGCTGATGCGCGAAACCGTGGCCGCCCTCGCGCGCGGCGAGCAGCGCGCAGGCAAGGAGCAGAACGAGGCGCTTGCGACCTGGGCGCCGGAGCCCGACACCGACGAGCTGAAGGTATCGTGGCAATGGAGCACGGCGCGGGTTCTGCGGCGAATTCGCGCACTGGGCCCGGTTCCGGGGCTGGCCATCGAAATTCGCGGAGTGCGCTTGTTCGTCACCGCCGGCCGCGCAGCTTCCGAGTTCCCGGCCGCCCTATATCCGGGGGAGGCGGCCACATTGCCTGGCCCCCCAGCCCAGGTCGTCATCCGCACTGGCGATGGAGCCCTGAGCATCGAGGAGGCCTTGCTCAACACCGACACCGACGCCGATCCGGCCCCTCTCACGGGAGCCGAAGTC
>DATHEN010000081.1:0-4106 GCA_035318565.1 Polyangiaceae bacterium | reverse complement strand
ATTTCCGTAACCCAGCGTCCAACCCATACCCCAGCAGCGCACCGCGCCGTCTGTGAGCAGCGCACACGTGGCGTAGGTGCTTACCGCGATCTGCTGTGCCAGTCCGCCGAGGTCGACGTCTCCGGCTGATGCGGGAGCTTCGTCATCGCCGATTGCTGCGGTATTCGCGTATCCGAGTCTGCCAATGCCACCGCTACCCCAGCAGCGTACGTTCCCCGTGGTGAGCAGCGCGCACGTATGCAGTTGACCTGCAGCGATTTGCTGTACGGCGCCGCCCACGTTCACCGCCGGAACCATGGCGGGCGTCTCGTTGTCGCCCACAGTTTCTGTATGTCCGAGGCCGAGAACACCATTGACATTGGAACCCCAGCAACGCACGGCGCCGCTCGTCAGGACTGCACAGGTATGTTCCGTCCCGGCAGAAATTTGTTGCACGGTACCGCCCACATCCACTTCTCCGACGGATGCTGGCGTCTCGTCATCGCCCACAGCCATGGTTGTTCCGTAACCGAGCGCAGCTCCCGTTCCCCAGCAACGCACCGCGCCGGTTGTTAGCAGTGCGCATGTCTGACCAAGCCCCGCAGTGATCTGTTTGACCGTGCCGCCTACGTTGACGTTTCCTGCTGTAGCGGGCACTTCGTCATCGCCGATGTTGTTGCTGTGTCCGTAGCCAAGCAAAGCGCCGCCGTGTCCCCAACAGCGCACGGTTCCGTTAGTTAGTAGGGCGCAGGTGTGATAGGCGCCTGCTGCGATCTGCTGTACGGCTCCGCCTACATTGACGTTACCAGCGGACGCGGGTCTTTCGTCGTCACCAATCCTGTTCGTGTGGCCGTATCCGAGTTGGCCGGCGCTGTTGGTGCCCCAGCAGCGTACCGCGCCGTTGCTGAGCAGTGCGCAGGTGTGTATCCAGCCGGCAGCCACCTGACGCACCGTGACTGAACCGGCATCCGCGCTCGCTTCAGCGCGCGCGTCAGAGCTGGCCTCTGTGCGTGCATCCGAGCTGGCTTCGGCTTTTGCGTCGGAGCTCGCGTCACCGCCCGTCCCCGGGCTGCCGTCGGATTTCACTCCGCCCGCGCCCGCGTTGCCTGCAGTGCCTGCTGCGCCACCGGACCCAGCACCCCCTTTGCCGCCGGCGTCTGGATCGCTCACGTAAAAATCTTTGGAATCACCTAGCGAACATGCGGCGAATGCTGCCAAGACCGCCAACATCGAGCTTGCGAATGCACTGATCCCAAGTCGTCTCATCACCAACTCCCACTGAGGCTGACACCCGTTAGACGCGAGCCCACCAGCGGCTGAACGCGAGGAGCCGCGCTGCTGGGCCGAGAAGATTGTTGCCCGACAGTGAACCAGAGCATTGCGCCGGCAAGGAAACCGGCGCCCCCGACGAGCGCGCCGGCAATTGCACGTGATTGCGCCCGCGAGGCGTCGGCGCGCACGTCCCTCGATTTCCCGAATGCGGCAGTGGCAGCCTCCAACTCTGGAGAATCGGGTGCACACTGCTTCTCGGGATTGGAGCAACGAGCCTGTACGTCGAGCAAGTCCTGGTACTCCTGCCGCTCGTTCTGAAAGGCGATGGCCTCCACCACGGACAGCGTCGCGCCTGCCAGGCCTATGGCGCCGGCGGCCACCGCCAATGTCTTGCCAACGTTCCAGGACGAAGCGCCACGATCGTGGCCCGGCGCGGCGTCAGTGGCCGGCGAAGCGCGCGTCTCGGTAGCCGGCAGTGGTGCGCTTGCGTTTGGGTCCACTTCCAGTCGCGGTACCGCGATGATCTCCGAGGAGCTGGCGTTGACCGTGACGCGCACGGACCAGGGCCGTTTGCCCTGTGCGGTGGCTTCTATGGTGTGTTCCCCAGGATCGACGGGCATGGCTTGCCCCAGTTGCTCGGGCGGCACCAAGGCTCCGTTGCGGAAAATCTGCACGGGGACGGACTGGTCGTCGGGCGACACCTGCACCGTGACTCGCCCCAGCTCGGGTTCCAGGGCCGCGGCCGCGTCACGCGCCGACTTCTCGATGTCCGGCTGCCGTGCAGCCCGGGCGCGCGCGGAAGCTTCGCGATACATCTTCCAGGCAGAAGCGCTTTGACCCAAGCGCCGGCTGCAGTGCCCGAGGTGGAGCGCGCTGCTGGCGTTGCGCTGGCGTTGCCAGCTGGCTGCAAACTTCTCGCAAGCTTCCGTGAAGCGGCCCTCGCGGTTCAGCTCCAGCCCCTGGCGAAACAAGGTTTCGGACGCGCTCCCAGGTGTTTGCGCTCGGGCTTCAGTCACGCTGGCGAGCGCGGTGAGCGGCCCTACGAGAAGCCAAGTCTTCATGAGCCAACGCGGCAGGTTCATCGTGTCATCCGTTCCTTCCCGAGCCCCAGACCTCAATGCGGGCCACGCCTGCGTAGGCTGCCCCGTGCCCGTTCCCTATCGGGACGGCCGGCCCCGCGATTGCGTACGTGAAAGCGCCGGGGGCGTATCGCGGCCACACGGCGCGCGCAATTGGAGGGCTGCTCGCGCGCGCACACTGTGTCAGGCGCGCCGGCCACGCGTCCGAAGTGAGAGCCCGAGCCGAGTCGCGTTTGACGCGCTCGCGTGATCCGTTGTAAGGCGGTCTCTCGCTTTACGGGGGCTGCTTCCGCTTCGAGTTTTGGGTGAGTGTCCGTGCCTCGCGTGCGCCGTCACATTTCTGTGTGCGAAGCGCCTAACTATTTTCTCACACTGCCGTTTGACGTGATGTGAGCACTTCGTCCCCTAAACAACCGAGCCCGTTCCAGTTCACTCCGCGCATCATCGAGGTGGCGACATCGCTGCAGCCTGCTGCGCACACCAACCCGCCTGTCGTGGAGCCTGAGTTGCCCCGGCGTAACAACCGCCGTTGGCTCCTGCTCTGCGCGGCTGGCGCGATCGCCGCCGCGGGTGCGGTGAACCTGGGAGTCCGTGAGCTCAAGCGCTCGGAGCCGCTGGCGCCGCAGGTCGTGAGCGGCAAAGCCGGCCTGAAGCAGGCTTCGTCCGGCAATTTCCAGCGCTGGCGCAAACAACGCGTGGAAGTGTTGATAGACTCGTCGGTGGATCAGCTAGGAGGCGGCGCACGCGCAGCTGTTCGCGATGCCTTTCAGTCTTGGGACGCCGCCGGAATCACGCTGCCCAAGGTGCGCTTCAGCAACACATCCGGTGCCAAGCTGAGGTCCACCCCCGATGGCGTGAGCACGGTGCTCTACGCGCCGATCGACATTCCGGGCCACACCAACGATCTGGCCGTCACCATCGCGTTCTCGGATCCGGTTTCCGGCGAGATCGTCGAAGCGGACGTGGTCATCAACTCCAGGCACACCTTTGCCGCGCTGGATTCGAGCAAAGACGAAGACGAGCGCGACGGACGCGGCCTCAGGACCAAGGCCGAAACCGACGACTCGGCCAAGCCGGCGGGTCGCTGCGTCACTTCCTCGGACGGCAGCCAGTGCGACCGCAAGTACGACATCCAGAACGTGATGACGCACGAAGCCGGTCACTTCTTCGGGTTGGCCGAAGACGTTCGTGAGCCAGCGGCCACCATGTACGAGTGCATCAGCGCCTGTGAAACACGCAAGCGAGCGCTCAGTGTCGAAGACCAGGACGCCGTGACCGAGCTCTATGCAGACGGCTTCGATGCGGAGACAGAGCCCGAGCCGGCAGGCTGCGGCGCGCACATCACCCCCAGCGCTCATGCAGGTGCGGGCGGTGTGGTTGCTACGCTCCTGGCAGTCTTCGGGGTGGCAGGTCTGCGTCGCCGCCGTTCGCGCGGCTAAAGTCCCCCTCCCAGGATACGGGGTGAAGTGACCCCGCGCGCGGAAATCTCAGAAGCGCGCGGCGCATGAAGCTTCGACTTGTCCCAGGGCGGCGAGTCGAGAAAGCTAGGGATGTGACGCCGCCCTCGAAATCACAGCCCGAGCAGACGCTGGAGTCTGTCTCCCCGGCGGATGCCCCCGCGGGCCCCGGCCTCGCGAGAGTCACGCGGCGAAGCCAACCGGATTCGGAGGTCGTGCCGAGCGCAGCACCGGCGGAGCACACCCGCTTGACGATGCCGCTCGCGGAGGCGCCCCATCCGAACACGGACTTGCGGCTGAAGCCGAGCGTCAACGGGGG
>DATHEN010000080.1:0-2512 GCA_035318565.1 Polyangiaceae bacterium | reverse complement strand
AGCGTGGGTGCCAATGCCAATCAGGGTTCGGCCTACGTTTTCACGCGGACGGGCTCGACTTGGACCGAACGACAGAAACTCACGAGCGGCGAGACTACGCCCCGGGTAGGATTGGGAACCTCTGTCGCGCTGTTTGGTGATACTGCGCTCGCCGGCGAATCGGGGGCTGCGGCGCATGTGTTCGTGCGTAGCGGCTCGACCTGGGCGAAGCAGCAAAAGCTGCTGCCCACTGCTGCGAGCGTCAACGATGTCGGGCTTGACCCGTCGGTGGCGCTTTCCGGCGACATCGCCATAATCGGCGTGCCATGGGACGACGTCGGTACGAATAGCCGGCAGGGATCCGCATTTGTATTCGGGCGAGCTGGCGCAAGCTGGCGCCAGATCCAAACGCTGACCCCCTGCGATGGTCGAGAAAGCGGGCAGTATGGCGCTACGGTCGGCCTGTCTGGTGACGCGGCAATAGTCGGGATGTCTACCTACATAGGCACGGGCGCGGCCTATGTTTACAAGTTGCGGAGCTGGACCGAGCGCGCAATCGGCGAGGAGTGTTCGGTCGCGGATGATTGCGGCTCCGGCTATTGCTCGGATGGGCGCTGTTGCAACGCGGCATGCACCGGAGGCTGTGACGCGTGCTCGGTGGCAGCGGGCGCGAGCGCGGACGGTGTGTGCACGGTGCGCTCCGCGGGCTCCGCGGGTTCGGCACTCTGCGACCCGCTGGCTTGCGACGGCCAGAGCGGCGCGTGCACGCGCTGCACTGCGAACGCGCACTGCCCGGCTGGCAAACTGTGCGGCCGCGACGGCAACTGCTTCCCGGCTCCAGCTCGGCAATGCGTTGAGCCATCCCCCTGCGATGGCGGCGCGCACTGCAGGGACGCAGCGGCCGACAGCGGCAAGCCCGACTCGTCACCCGAGGGCGGCTCCTTGATCGATGCCGGATCCGGCGGAAACGGCGGATCCAGCGCGGATAGCGGAGTAGCCGGCGCCAGTGGCTCCGGGAATGCGGGTGGCGCGGCGGGTGACGGTGGACCGCACGACTCCGGCACGACCGGCGGCGAGCCTCCGGACGACGGTTCTGGATGCAACGCCGAATGCAGCCTGGGAAAGCAGGGCCGCGGTACACCGTCCGCATTGCTCTTTGTATGCGCTGGGCTCGCGCTCGCTGTCGCGCGTCGAAGAAGCACTCGGAAGATCACAGAGCTTCCTTTACTCGGCGGAACAGCTCCGGATAGTCGAGCACGATGCCGTCTTCATCCACGGGAAGCTCGGCTTTGAAGTCAGTGCCGTCGAGGTTCTCGAACAGGTAGAGGCGCTCCGCGAGGCGTGTGTAGGCCTGCGGTTGTGGATGAACCGTCAGATCCGGCGCGAAAACCCAGGCCATCCGAAACTGTCGCCGCTCACCGACGGCCAGCGGTTCGCGGCGAATCGGGAAGCTGTTCGTGAAAGGCGTTGGCCAGATGTCGATATCCATGCAGCCATCGAGCTCTTCGATGGCTCGACCATCGCCGTGTCGCCAGTGACCCTGACCGTCCGACTGCAGATTCAACGACTTCGTGCTGCGCTCCGTCGCGACGAGCAACGTGGCATCGCGAAGCTGCCAGGCTTCATCCCAGCCAAGGCGATACGTGAGTCGGAACGGACCCTGCTCCTCGTCGAACGCGAGGACCACGCTATCAGCGGCGCGCTCTGTCAGAAGCAGATGCTCCAGTCCGATGCCCTCGCGGTTCTTGTTCCAGATGGGCGTCCAGCAGAGTGTGCGGCTGCGGGCGTTCGGCATCCGAGCTCCCTATCACGCTGGCCGCGGGCCGGCTGCGCGAGCTCAGTCCGGAGCATGAAAGCGGTTAGCGCGCCAACGCTAGCGGTTCAGGTGCGGCGGTCTCCCACAGGCGCACCGGTTCGTTCACGCCTTTGGCATACTGCATCAACGGCACGAGCTCGTAACCAGGGCGGTGTTCCACGATTTCGGCCACTGCGAAGCCGCTTGAGACCGCGAACTCTGCGCGGCGCATGGCCTCCGCCAAGTTGCAGCGATCCGAGAAGACGTACGTTTCGGGATCGGTCGCATCTTGGAAAATCCGGACGTGGTACTTGTTCATGAACTTTTACCGGAGTGCTGCCAGACGGACGCTGCTGAGTCGCGGGTCGCTCTTCGAATCCAACGGACGCGGTCAAGCACAGTTAATCCGAGCCGAGCTCACGGGTATGTAGCCAATCTCAGTCGCGACACACGCGTCCGGCCGCTCACTGTGGCGGGGGAGCCCAATTGGAGGCGTCAAAGCGAAAAATGGCGGAGGAACGGGCCCCGGGGGCCCATCGAGACGCACTTGCTGAAATCGCCGCTGGCGCGAGGTTTATGGGCCCGCTATGGTCCAACCATCAAACCAATTGACCCCCGCGGAGGACGTCGTGAGGCATGCCAAAGTCGTTCAGAATCTCACCCCAGTGACCATGCTCTTGCTGTCCGCGGCTTGTGGGGCGCCGTTTACGGAGCAGGAGCTCACGGCTCAGAAGTGTC
>DATHEN010000079.1:0-5253 GCA_035318565.1 Polyangiaceae bacterium | reverse complement strand
ACGGCCGAGCTCGTCACGCGGCTCGGGGGAACGGGCATTGCCATCGCTGTGGATCACCTGGAGGCCGCACAGGTAAAGCGGCTTGCGGAACGAATTCGCACCGATCACGGCCACATCGACGTGCTGGTGAACGACATCTGGGGTGCCGAGTTACTCAAAGGGCCACCTCCGGCATGGAACAAACCAATCTGGGAGCATGACCTCGACAAGGGTCTTCGAATTCTTCGCCTCGCGATCGAAACGCATCTCGTCACCTCGCATCACCTGCTTCCGCTTCTGGTGAGTCGTCCGGGCGGCTTGCTGGTGGAGGTGACGGACGGCACCCTGGCGTACAACGCGTCGCACTACCGAATCTCCGTGTTCTATGACCTCGCGAAGGTCGCCGTGAATCGGCTCGCTTTTTCTCTCGGGCACGAGCTCGCTCCACACGGCGCCAGCGCGATTGCAATCACGCCGGGCTGGTTACGCTCCGAGATGATGCTCGATGCCTTCGGCGTGACCGAAGACAACTGGCGCGCTGCGCTCGAGAGCCGAGCGGATCGCCCGACCGCGCCGCCCGACTTCGCGCTTTCGGAATCACCTCGCTTCGTCGGGCGAGCGGTGGCCGCGCTGGCGGCGGACTCCGACCGCAAGCGCTACAATCAGCAATCGCTCACTTCCGGCGCTCTGGCCGCGGAGTATGGCTTCACGGACATTGACGGATCTCGTCCGGACGTCTGGGGCTACATGGAGCAGAGTGAGCAGGGCCGCGCCGCTTCCCGCGACGAGTTCCGCTAGTGCATGAGCTGCTCCGCATGCCTGCCGCGCGCGTTCCAGCGTTGCTTCTCACGCTTCTCGTCGTCGCGTGCGGAGCTTCGGAGCCGGCAGCGAAGTTGAGCTCGCCACGGGTCGTGGAGCGGCCCGCCAACGAGCCGGCCGCACGCCCGCATGCGCACACCGGCACGCCACATACCGACGTTCCGCGCGCGCCCGTTCTCATCGTGAGCGATCCGCTCGCGCTCGCGGCGCTGGAAGCGGCGGGTTTCGACTTCGGCACTCGGCTCGACGGGACTCGGGCTGTCATGACGCACGAGCTCGCGGCACGCGCACCGTACCGCGCTGTCTCGCAAGCGATCGCCGCGGACATTCTCGGGGATCGTCGCCGCGATCCGTCGGCCGGTGTGGGGATGCGCTACGCGCACCGGCAGTTCGACGTGCGCTGGCTGGATTCGGACAAGACGCGCTTCGAGCTGATCGCAGTCGTGAATCGGCTCGACCGCAGGCCCTTTGCGCCGGAGCATTGTGGGGAGGTGCGCTTCGTCTACCGGCTGTCGTATCTAACGGCCACGAAAACTGGTCCGGTCACTTCGCGCTTGCCCATGACGCTGAACGTCGTCGACTTCGTGCCCAGGCATCCAGACGGATCTTGCGCCGCCGTAGCCCGCAGCTGGCTCCGCGCCGAGCAGAAGCTCGAGGGTGCGGAGTTCGCGCGCTGGCTCGTCTCGGAAGAAGGGCCGCTCGCGCCGAGCCGGCTGAGCTCATTCAAGCGCAAGTCGCTCGAGCTGAACTTTCAGAGCGTGCGCTGGCCTTCGACCGTGCGGCCCTCGCTCGGCGGACACGCCGAATACGTGCTGCGCGCGTTCCGTCCGATCGACCGCGCTCCGTTTCTCGAGAGTATGCCGCTCGAAAACACGATCGATTCGACGCTCCTCGCACGCCGGCCCGCGCTCGTCGAAAAGCTTTCGCGCTTTCTCGGCGCGCCGGAAGCGCTGGCGCAGCTCGACCGCGGAACGCTGCGCATTCCGGACGAGTTTCTGGCGCAGCGTGCGGTGTCGGTCTCGCCGCACGGGCTCTCGCGCGGTGCGAATCGACCGTTCCGCCAAGTGCTGGCGTCACGCGCCTTCGGCGACCTGGATCTCTCGAGGTACGAGACCATCGGCTCGCCGCTGGCGCTCGTGAGACGCCTGGATGCGCTGTCTTGTCCCGGGTGTCACCAGAGCCGCAGTATCGCCGGTTTTCACCTGCTCGGCATCGAGGCCGCCGGCGACCGCGCCGACGCGGTGCATGTGCCGATGTCTCCCCACTTTCATGGGGATCTGGCGCGACGTGCAGAGTTCGTGATGGCGCTGGCCCATGGCCGCGAGGACGTTGCAATCCGCCCTCCCGCGGAGCGTGATGCGGAGGCAGGCTACGGTGCTCGCTGCGGTCTGGGCGACGCGGGTTTCAAGTCCTGGACGTGCGCTCCGGGGCTTCGTTGCACGCGCATCACGGACGCCGAGCTCGGCGTTTGCCTTCCGGAACACGGACCCAGCGTCGGCGATGCCTGCGAGCGCGGGCTGATTGCACATTCCGCGAACGGGCACCGCGATTCCGCGCGGCTCGGCGCTGTGGACGCATGTACGGCGGGCCGCGTGTGCGAAGCGAACTCCGTCGGCTTCCCGTCGGGCATGTGCGCTGGAGGGTGCGAGAACATGCCCGACGGCGCCGTGTGCGGCGGCATCCCCCTGCTCGCCGAATTCAATGCATGCCTCGCGGCAGGCGTGACGTTCGAGCGCTGTATTCAGGACAACACGCGGCCGGGCGCGCTGCGCGCCTGCTCGTTCGAGTCGCCCTGCAGAGACGATTACGTGTGCGCGCGCTTGGGCGACGGCGGCGCGTGCCTGCCCCCGTACTTCTTGTTTCAATTGCGTGTAGACGGGCATCCGATTTGAGGAGATCGCTATGAAGCTCATTCTTTTTGGCGCTACCGGCATGGTGGGGGCGGGCGTGCTGCGTGAAGCTTTGGGGAACGCTGCCGTGGAAGCGGTGCTCAGCGTGAGCCGCCGCTCTTGCGGTGTGAAGCACTCGAAACTCCGCGAGTTGTTGCTTCCGAACCTGTTCGATTTCGCCTCGCTGGAGCCGGAACTCGCAGGCTGGGACGCCTGCATCTGGGCAGTGGGCGTGAGCTCCGTGGGGCTCGACGAAGCGGCGTACGCGAAGGTAACCGAAGAGCTGACGTTGCTCTGGGCGCGCGCTCTCCTGCGACTGAACCCGAGCTTCGGCTTTTGCTACTGCTCCGGGGCGGGGGCTGGGGGTAACGCCATGTGGGCCCGCGTTCGCCAACGGGTCGAAGGCGCCCTGAAGACACTGCCGTTTCGCCACGTGGGGTGCGTGCGTCCCGCCGTTATTCGACCCGCCCCGGGAATCGGCAGCAACGTGAAACTCTATCAGGCGTTCATCGTACTCTTTACACCCGTGATGCCGCTGCTCGTCCGCACATTGCCGTCGTATTTCACCACGTCGGAGCGGCTGGCCCGAGCCATGCTGAAGGTGGTGCAGGGACGCGCCGACCCATACATTCTCGAGAGCGCCGACATCAACCGGCTCGGAACCTGACTTGGGCTCTCGATCCAGCCGCACAGCGAAGATCGCGATCGTCGTCGTCGTGCTCGCGGGAATAGCGCTCGCGTATAGGCTCGGTGTTTTTGCTCAGCTCGCCGAACCCAAGAGCTTCGCTCGGGCAGTGCTGGGCTTGGGTGGCTGGGGTTATGCCGGTTTCATCGCTGCGTATGCCATTCTTCAGCCCTTCGGCGTGCCGGGCACGGTGTTCATCGTGGCGGCTCCGCTGATCTGGCCGTGGCACGTGGCGTTCGCGCTCTCGATGGTCGGAACCATGCTGGCGAGCGTCATCGGTTTTTCGTTCGCTCGCTTCGTGGCGCGGGATTGGGTGTCGGCGCGCATTCCGGCGCGCTTTCGGAAATACGACGAGGCGCTCGAGCGAAATGCGTTTCGGACGGTGTTCGTCCTGCGTTTGATCTTCTGGATGCCGCAGATGCTGCACGCCTTTCTGGGCGTTTCGAAGGTGCCGTTCTGGACGCACTTTTGGGGGTCGCTGCTCGGATACATTCCGCCGCTCTTGCTCGTTAGCTACATGGGAACGCAGATCTTCGACGCGGCGGGTAAGTTGGAGCCGCGCGCATGGATCCCGCTCGGAGCGTTGCTGGCGGTCTCGCTGCTCTTGGCAGCTGTACTTCGCCGCGGCAGTAAGCAGCCTGCACGACCCGAAAACTCCGGGGTGTGACGGCCTGGGAGCCGAAAGCGCCTGCCGATGCTCAGCGCCGCAGCGAGGACTCGCCGCTGCTCGTGGAAACGTCGCCGGCTTCCCACAATGCACGCGCAATTCCATTGAGCGCGTCTCTACCCAGCGTGGCGCCGGCTTCGGCTTCGGCTTCGGCCTCGGAGCTCACGACCATTCCGCCGATCACACGCAGGGCTCCGGTCGAAAGCGTCGAAAGTACGAACAGCTGATGTGGCCCGATTTGGCGCTCGTCCGCGTGGGTGAGGACCGTGAGCGTCGCGGGTTCGCTGTCCGGGTCGCTCGCATCTTCGTCATCGAGAGCGGTCGACTCGGGAGCCTCGTCCCGCGAGCTCTCGTAGCGATCGCGTGCGCCCGCGACGAGCATCGAAAGCTCGACCACGATCTCCGCGGGCGGCTCACCCTCGGGCTCCGTCGCGACCAGGTGCAGGTCGCCCGCCCGGAGCAGGTACAGCGACGCACGCTGTGCGCCAGTTTTTTCGATGACCATCTGCAGCGCACGATCCCAGCGCTCCTCCGGATTCCGGCACTCGAGGAGCAGGCGATCGATTCCGCTCAGCCCGCTTCCCGCCGGCTGATACTCGGCATTTTTACTGGAAGCGAAGGCGGCCGGATCGCTCAAGCCCGCTTCCACGCCTGCGCGCGCCAGCTGCTCGCACTGCGCGATGAGCGACGGGTTGTTGGTGCCGTGAAACAGGCGTTCCATCGCGGCAAGTTGGCTGGAGAACGCTTCCTTGTCGGCCATCGCCCGCGCTACCTGCGCGCGCGCCTTGTGAAATAGGCCAAGTATCAGCGGCTGGTCCCGCGTGCCGTGCTGGGCCAGCAGCCCGTCGAGAATGCGCACCGCCTCGGCGTAATTTCCGAGCCCGGCCTCGGCCAACGCGAGCTGGCGCGGCGCTTCGACGTAGGGTAG
This sequence comes from Polyangiaceae bacterium, assembly GCA_035318565.1. Classification (GTDB taxonomy): domain Bacteria; phylum Myxococcota_A; class Polyangia; order Polyangiales; family Polyangiaceae; genus DATDJP01. Next base: position 286 of record DATHEN010000079.1, on the reverse strand, counting down.
CCCGAGCTCGAGCTCCGCCGGGGTCACGTGTTCGAGCGTGTTCAGGGCGATTTCGCGAGCCCGCGCGTGCTGTCCCGCAGCGTTCAAAGCGTCTGCATAGTTCAAGCGAATCGAAATCCAACCGACGTGCTCTTTCGGCGCGCAGCGCTCCACCAGACTTTCCCAGCGCGGCAAGGCAGCGCTGATATTGCCGCGCAGCGCGAGGTAACCGGCGTGCGCGGCGTCCGCGTAGAGCTTCAGCGATGGAATTTCCTGGCTGCGGCGAACGAGCTGCTCCCAGCATTCG
>DATHEN010000078.1:0-5629 GCA_035318565.1 Polyangiaceae bacterium | reverse complement strand
CGAGCGCTGCAGCTATATGTTGCACGGCGGTAACGTTTCGCCAGCGGAGTTCGAGTTCAAGAGCGTTCCCCCTCGCTCGGCCCAGGATGAACCCTTCGTGCCGGCGCCGGAGTCGCTGCGCACGAGCAACCCTGCCATGAGCTCGACGCACGTCGATTTGCAAGGCAAGTCGAGTCGTCTCAAGCCGCTCGCCTACGTGGCCATCGCAGCGATTCTGTTCGGCGGCGCGTACGGAGCGTCTCGTACGCTATTCGCACCACCAGGAGCCGCTCCCGCGGCCGCCGCAGCGGCGCTGCCCGTGGCGCCGAAGGGGGATGCCCCGCGCGCCGAGGAACCGATCGTCGGGTCCAGCGTGGCCGCCGCAACGGCAGCTACCGCTTCGGCATCGCCCGAGGCGGTCGTGGACGCCGGACGCCTCGAGGGCAAGAGCACCGTGAGCCGCTCGGCTGCGCGGCGTTCGGTCTCGAGCGCGGCTGCCCGCCGTGCGGCGCCGGCCGCGACCCGTCCGGTAATCCGACAGCCGGACGAAGTGGACGTCGGCTTCTAATACCGTCGCGACCCGATTCGTTCGTTACAGGTCCGGCCGCGAGACGAGCTCGGGTCGCGGAAACAGAGACGGCCGAGTCGGCCGAGCGTCTTCTAGGGTAGCGGCGCGTCCGGGCACACGCGCTTCGCGCCACGCGCTGACCGTCAAGCCGCCCAGCACGAACACCGGCAGTCCCACGCTGAGCAGGCCGAAGCTCCGCGTCAGCCACGCCCCGAGCATCGCTCCAATCACGAAACTGAGCACGGGAACGCCGAAGCGGTTGAGCCTGCGCACGACGGCTTTGCGTTGCTGTTGCGCCGTGCGCGAAGAGGCGTGGGAGAGTATCACGAGATCGACGAGGTCGATCGTGACCTGCGCGAGGTTGCCCGTCATGACCGTCGTGGGGCACAGGTGCCGCAACGTTTCCCGCATCATGGCGTTCTGAATTCCCATCGCCGCGACGGCGGTGCCTGCCACGAAGATCAGCTTCCAGGAGGCGGGCCCGTCCGAGAAACCGCCGAACACCACTCCGCACAGGCAACAGCTGCTGAGCGCGGCCGTCATCAGTGCGAACAAGGGCGCCAGTGTCGGTATTCCGCGCCGGCGCAGCGCGCGAACCAGCAGCGCCGTGCCCGCCACGGAGAACATGAAGAGGGGAATCATGCTCAGCGGAGCGGCGATTGGCAGTTTGTGATTGCTGCTCATCGCGCCGGCGCTGACCAGATCGGCAGTCACGTGGGACGGGAGCAGGCCGAAAAGAGCCAGAAACCCAGCAGCATCGACGAATCCGGCCACTCCACTCAGCAGCGCCGCATTCCAGCCGTCCACGGAAGACGCGTCTCGGTTATTCGATGTCGAGGTGCGTTGCACCACAAAAGCCCTCGCTTCAAGAAACGCGTGCGCTTCGCCGTATGCCGCCTTGGCCCCGGCAGCTCCACGCCCGTCCACCTGCTAGGAAACGACCCCTGCGCCGAGAACTTGAGCCCCGCTGGCAGAAGTCACAGCGTTCTGCAAAAGAAGAACGAATATCTCAGCTGAGAACGCGCTGCGCGCTCTCAGCGAAGCTGCGCAAAATATCGAACGAACGCGCGCTCGATCACGGCGCAGGAGCGCCGTCCGGTGGGCACGCAGGACGCCTCGCATCAGAAGTGACTACAGCAGGATTCACAGTCTCGATCAAGCGTAGCTTCTGTTCGCTTCGCTTCGTCTTGTACATGTAACGAAGCATGAACAACGCGCTCACGGTGAGGCCAATTTCCCAGGCGAGCACGGCCGAGTCTTCCGAAGGCCGAATGCCGGCGACGAAATTGACGAGCCGCACCGAAAACGAAGCGTAATCGCTGAGCACGTTCGGATCACCGATTGCGCGCAGGTCGCGCGCGAGCTTCGTCAAGAAACACTCGCCGTAAATCTGATGCGTGCCGACCGAGAAGAGCACGAACGTCAGCGCATACCAGACGTACGCGCGGCTCGCGCGCGGCCAGCGGTGCCAGAGCAAGAGCGGTAAGCCGAGACCCCATGCGAGCATGGCCAGCGTGTGCAGGATATCGACGCAGATGGCGAGGAACTGGAACATGTTCGAAGCTTTTCTAGCCGTAGCGCTCCGCTCGATCACTAATCCGAAAAGCCCATACGAGCTAGCTTCGTCCTCGAGAGCTGCGCCGCGAAGCGGGGCTCGTCCGCCAAACTCTCGGAAATCGTTGCCATGTCCCGAGTGACGTGCGAGGCACCCGGGAATCGATGAAGCGACGTCCGTGGCGGTCGGCTTTCCTCTTTTTCGCGGTGTGTGCAAGCGCTTGTAGCCGAGGCATGCCCGAACCGGCCGCGCCTTTGAGTGAGCCGCTGCGCGTCTGCACGGAGCGCTCGAGCTCGACTGCGTGTCGCAGCGCGAGCGAGATCGAAGCCTGGCTTCAGAGCTCGGAGCTTTCGCTGATCGGCGCAGCAGACGCGCCGCGGGGCAGACAGGGCGCCAAGGTTCTCACTCTTTCAGTGCCGGGCGCGGCGGGCAGCACGGTCTTTCGCGCGAAATGGCGCGCCTACGCCACACTGAGCGCGCTCAACGATCCTCGCCGCGAGGTCGGCGCGCACGCGGTACAGAGGCTGTTCTTGGAGCCTCACGAGTACGTGGTGCCGCCTGCGGCCGGCCATTGCTTCGCGCTCGAAGAGTATCGCCGGCGCGTCGACGCGGCCGCGCGCCAGACGTTTCCAGGAATCGACTGTGTGTTCGGCGTGCTGTCGTACTGGCTCGAGCAGGCGCGCAGTCTGGAGCATGCCCAAGACGAGGGCTGGCTCGCGGATCACCAGCGCGCCTTCGATCCACGTTGGTTTCGTCGCAGCGCTTCTTACCGGAGCTCTGCCGGCGATCTGAACGTGCTCACGTTTCTGATCGATCACGGAGACAGTCACCCAGCACAGTTCGTGATCGTCGGGGACAGCGCGCGCCCGCGACTCTACTCCGTGGACAATAGTCTCTCGTTCGGCTCATTCCGGAATCCGAAGCTGATTGAAGACTGGTCCGAGCTCTTGGTTCCGGCAGTGCGTGCGGGTGCGGTGCAGCGCCTGAAGCAAATCAAGCCCATGGATCTGGCTCGTCTTGCCAGCATCGAACAGTACGCTCCGCAAGATGGTGTGCTGGTTCATACACCGGTCAGAGAAGTCACGCCCGCGGCGAAAGGGTTGCGCTGGCTGCACACCGAGCTCCAGCTGGGTTTGACGGCACGAGAGATAGCCGGCGTGTCGAACAAGTTGCGTTCGGTGCTGGCACGTGTGAGGAGCGGATCGCTCGTCGTGTATCAATAGCGACGGCGGCGGCGCGCCGGCGACTCTTCCACGTCATCCTCTGCGGCGGGATCTTCGACGCGCACAGGCGCGCGCGGCTGCTGCCGAACGTGCGCGTCCCGCTCTGCGTCGACTTCTTCGCCTTCGGTATCGATTATCGTGGGCTGTCGGCCCACGCGGCGCAGCGCGCCGTCGAGCGCCGAGCTCGCACGCCTGCCCGCGTCCGCTACCGCCCGCGCAGCCTGCCGTAGCGCAGGGCCGAACAGCAGCGCTAGCAGGGTCAGCAGAATCGGAATGACTCCACGCAGCGTGAGCGACACGGCCGTGCGCGCCAAAACCAGGCCGATCGTGAACAGGATCATTACCGCGAACGGGAAGGTGTGGGGCTTGTGAAAGCGCGGGATGCGCGTGCGACCTCGCCGGTGCGTGCGTGCCCGCGAGGCGCGTGGCGGCGCTCCGAACGAAGCTGGCTCGTCGGCGAACGTTTCGCGGTTCTGGGACAGCAGCGGCGCAATACGCGGCGCTCGGCGGTCGGGATCCGACTCGAGCATGGCCTGCAGCACGCGACTCAGCCGCGGCTCTGCGCGTCCGCGTAGCGCAGCATCGACGTCGATCGAAAGGCCGCGGTGTGGGAGATCTTCTGGCTCGACGCCCGTCAACATCACGAGCGCAGTCGCGCCGACCGCGTAAACATCGCTGGCAGCGGAAGCGCGCCCTTGAAATTGTTCTGGAGCCATATAGCCGAACGTCCCGACGACGGTACTGCCACCCGACGGCTGCAACTTGTCGCGCACCGATCCGAAATCGACGAGCACGAAGGAGCCGTCCGGGCGTCGAAGGACGTTGCCCGGCTTGATGTCCCTGTGAATGACCGGCGGTGCGCGCGTGTGCAGATAGTCGAGCACACCCGCTGCATCCTGGAGAAAGCGCCAGACGTCGCGCTGGCCGAGCGCATTGCCGCGCTTGCGCAGCGCCTGCAGGCTCTCGCCTTCGATCTTCTCCATCACGAGATAGAGCGCGCCTTCCTCCTCGAAGTAGTCGATGTAACTCGGCAGCAGCGGATGGCTGAGCGAAGCGAGCACTCGAGCTTCGCGCTCAGCGAGCTCGACGTCCTTCCAAGACTTCGCGCCGCGCACGACGAAACGTTTGATCGCGACTTCACGTCCGAGCTGCTTGTCGACGGCGTGCAGCGTTTCGGCTTGAGAGCCTTGCGCTAGCACGCCGACGATGGCGTATCGCCCGGCCCTGAGCTCGGTCGGCAGCGGATCGCCCATCCAGGACTGTTTAACGTGAGACGGGCCGTGACGCCCGTGCGGCCATGACGCTCGCGTGCTTCGCGAGCGGCGCCGCGCGCTCAGACGCGCTCAGAGCGGATGGCGGTCAGAGCGGATGGCGGTACGAGCGATGCGACGGGCTGCTCGGCAGCGGCTCTTGGAAAGCCACGGCTGCGCGGCAGTTGTCTTGCCACGCGCCGAGCTGAGCCCCGAGTGCGGGAGCAACCCTGGTCGTCAACGAGACGATCAGCGCCGCAGCGATCGACAGCACAGCAGCAGACAGGAACAGAGACGCCCAAAACCAAACACCAATGACGAAGATGGACACGATTGTCCTCCCTTTCAGAGAAGCCAGCTCAGCGCCCCGACGGAGGGGCAGCGAACTGACTGATGCTTCGAATCATAGGCATACGAAGCCGTATGTCAATGGTGAATTTGGTTTCACATACGAAACCGTATGTTCCAAACTGTCGACATAACTAGACAAATCGTCACACAAAAAAACTTCGGCACCCCATACTTTCGGCTAACGAAAGCACGGAGTGCCGGAAGTTTCTCTTCGGTGATCGGGCCCCGCTCACGCGAGGCGCGGTTTTACCAGCGGTCTCGGCCGCCGCCGCCGCCGCGGCGATCGCCGCCGCCACGGCCGCCACCGCCGCCGCCGCCACCACCTCGGTGACCGCCGCCACCACCACCGCCACCACCACCACCGCCGCCACCGCGCGGGCTGCGCTCCTCAGCCTCGTTCACGCGCAGAGCCCGGCCGTCCAAAAGGGCGCCGTTCATCTGTGCGATCGCGTCAGCTGCTTCTTGGGACGAGCCCATGGTGACGAACGCAAAGCCGCGCGAGCGGCCGCTGTCACGATCAGTCACGACGTGAACGTCTGCAACTTCGCCGAAGCTGGCAAACGCGGCTCTGAGGCTCTCCGAGGTCGAGTCATAGGAGAGATTTCCGACGTAAAGACGATTGGTCATTCGATGCTCCTCAATCAGTGCTGAAGCCCACCTGCGTAGCCAGTTCCAGAGCGACTGCGGCGGTCCCGTGATCGAG
>DATHEN010000077.1:0-3770 GCA_035318565.1 Polyangiaceae bacterium | reverse complement strand
CGGCCGGCAGGGGAGCCACCGTGGGCACGGCCAAGCTGCCGCCCAAGTCGAGCACCTCGAGCTCGAAGCCGCAGGCGGCGCGCGCCCTCTCCGCGAACTCGAGCACGTCCACCAGGAGCTGGCGCAGCTGGGACTCGCCGGTCAGCGGTGCACCGAGGTGCGCATGCAGCGCGCAGAGCCGCAGGTTCGGGTGGCGTGCCGCTTCGGAGACGGCCTCTAGCGCCTCACCCGTGCTGATCGGAGCGCCGAACTGGCCGGACCAGGAGCTGCTGGTGGAGACGCGCACGCCGACACGCGGCCGCTTGCCGAACTCTAGCGCGATTGCGCCGAGCCGCGCGATCTCTTCGCGGTGATTGGCGTTGATCAGACCAATTTCGCGAGTCATCGCCTCGCGCAATGAGGCGTCCGATTTGACCGGTCCGTTGTACACGATGCGCTCGGGATCCACCCCGAGCCGCAGCGCGAGCCAGAGCTCGTATTCGGAAATGACCTCCGCGCCGACACCCAGCGCGTGCAGCAAGCGGAGCACCGCCGGAATCGGGTTCGTCTTGTACGAGTAGTAGACTTCGCACGAGCCCGGGTCCTCCGCGGAGCCGAGGAACGCCGCCGCGTTGCGACGCAGCGCGCGCGCGTGCACCACATGCAAGGGTGACCCCCAGCGCTGGGTCAGTTGCGCCAGATCCAGCCCTTCCAGGCGCAGTCGCCCGGCGGGATCGACTTCCAGGTCCCAGAGCGCAGGCGAGAGCTGCGTCAGGCGCTCGTTGTGGTGGCGCGCCACGGCGGACAGCGCGCGTTTCAGGGTGTGTTTGGAGCCGTTCAGCAGCTTCATGTGCGAAGCTGCCGAGCTGGATGGCCAAGCGGTTGAAGCCGCTCGGACGCGAGCTGCACTACTCCGTACTCGGCAACGCAGTGCCCTGGTGCGTACGTGTGGTCAGTGATTCGATGAGAATCGACGATCCGAGTCCACATGAACATGCGAGGTCGGCGAGTAGTGAGAGAGAAGCCGCGCCCCCTCATCCACGTATCATCTCGTGTAACGTCCTGCCACCTTCGAGCGACAAGTTTTCTCGAGCGAACGCGCGTGTTCGCGCGCACGCGCGCGCTCCGGCGGGTGCGTCACGGATGTCACGGCGAGCGCGCGACTGACGTGCAGGTTCTGCCGCTCTTTCGATCAGGTTCTGCCGCTCCTGCGGGCGCACTCGAGTGCGGCACTCGGGTGTAGTGTGGCAATTGCGCGCTCGAGAAGCGCTCCACCGTGGGCGCAGCGAAACACTCTTGACGGAAACTCGAGCCTACGGTTGATTCGTATTCTTGCGGAGAGTTGTAGGTGAAGGTGCTCCGATCGACGCTACATGTGTGCTCTCGCGCATCATCATGGGCGGGGGCTCTCTGCACGCCTCGTGGCGACGCTTCAGTGTGCCACGGGACCGCGCCGCACTGACCCTGCTGGACGCGGCATACGAAGCGGGCTGCACGTCATTCGACACCGCGCGCGTCTACGGCAACGGTCTCGCCGAGCGCATCCTCGGCCATTGGATTCGAACGCGCCGCCTGCGCGATCGCGTCGTCATCATCGGCAAGGGCGGCCACGCGGACGCCGCCACCGCCTCGCGCGTTCATCCGGCGTTTTTGACGGCCGATCTGCACGCGTCCCTGCGTGCTCTGCGCGTCGAGCGCATCGATCTGTATCTGCTTCACCGGGACGACCCGAGCATTCCCGTGGGCGTGATCATGAGCGGTTTGCACCGCCTGGTGCAAGCCGGCAAGGTGCGCGCCCTGGGCGCCTCGAACTGGTCCCACACGCGCATCGAGGACGCGAATCGCTACGCGTACGCCCACGGACTCACGCCCTTCAGTGTCAGCAGTCCCCATTTCAGTCTTGCGGAGATGCGGGAGTCGCCCTGGCCCGGGGTTCTCAGCATCACGGGCGAGGCAGCAGCGGGTGCGCGCGCCTGGTACGCCGCCACGCGCATGCCCGTGCTCGCCTGGTCGCCGCTGGCCGGTGGTTTTCTCGCCGGTAGCGCGGCTCTGGATGAAGCGCAGCGGCGCGCGTATGGCAGTTCCGTCAACGACGCCCGGCGCGAGCGCCTCGCCACGCTGGCGCGCGAGCGCGGAGTCATCGCGGCCGGGCTGGCGCTGGCGTACGCACTCGCGCAACCCATGGACGTTCATCCCATCGTGGCGGCCCGCTCGCCCGAGAAGCTCCGCGCGCTCCTGGAGGCGAGCCGAATCGAGCTCTCTCCCGAGGAGCGGACCTGGCTCGAATCGGGCACGCGTGAGCAGACAGAGCCTCGAACCCCGGCGCAGGAATGCCGCTCACCATCCTGAACAAGCCCGAGCCGTGGGACGTCGTGGTGATCGGCTCCGGCGCCACCGGGGGCTGGGCGGCATATGAGCTCGCACGCCAGGGCTTGTCCGTGCTCGTTCTCGAAGCGGGGCCGGACAGCATCGACGCACCGGCGCTGCAGCCCGACAACGAGCTGGTCGCCAAGCGCACGTTCGATCGCCTGTTCCAGCGTCGCAAAACTCAGGCCCGGCATTCGGCGTACTGGGAGCTCGATCCCGAGCTGTTCGTGCTCGATGGGGAGAACCCGTACCGAACGGCCGAGGGCAAGACCTTCAACTGGATTCGCACGCGCACCGTCAACGGCAAGCTCCTCACCTGGGGCGGCATTGGCGTGCGCGCCTCGGACTATGAATTCCGCGCGCCGGAGCTGGACGGCTTCGGAGAGCCCTGGCCGCTCTGCTACGCCGATCTCGCGCCGCACTACGATCGCATCGACGACTTCTGGCCGGTCTACGGCGAGGCAGAGGGTCTGTCACAGCTGCCCGATGGCAAGTACGTGGGCGCAGCGGCTCTGACTGACGCGGAGCGCCGCTTTCAGCAGCTGCTCGCGCGAGCTCTGCCCGAGCGCAAGGTCATCGGTTCGCGCGGTGTGCTCGTGCGTCCTTCGGCGCGGCCTCATGGCGAAGCAGCGGCGCCCTCACCCGTGCGCGCAGCCGTTCTGCGCCATGGCGCGAGCTTGCGCAGTGACGCCGTTGTCAGTCATCTGCTCGTGGGACAGGACGGCAAAGCGACGGGCGTGGCCTTCGTGGACCGCCTCACGAAACGCGCTCATGAAATCAGCGCACGCTGCGTGGCGCTGTGCGCCTCCACTCTGGAGTCGACCCGCATCTTGCTCAACACCACGAGCCGCCATCACCCGCAGGGCCTGGGCAACTCGTCCGGCAGCCTGGGTCACTACTTGATGGACCATCCCGCGGTTCAGCTCGACGGCTTTGCTCCCGGTGAACGCGACAGACTTTGGGACGACGGCTTCGGCGGCCCCAAGCAGATCATGATCCCGCGATATCACAACCTGGAGAACCGCGCAGACGGCGCGTTCCTGCGCGGCTACGGCATGTTCGGTCACATCGGGCGCCTGCGTTCCACGCCCAAGGACGTTTGCGAAGCGAACGAGGTGCCGCTCAGCATCGTGACCTACGGTGAAATGCTGCCGCGCTTCGAAAACCACGTCCGGCTCGATCGCGAGCAGCTGGATGCGTGGGGCATCCCCACCCTGCACATCGATTGTGCATTCACGGACAACGAGCGCGCCTTGCTCGATCACATGGTCGCCGCGTTGACGGAGACCATCCACGCCGCGCACGGCCGCGTGTACGGCCCGCCGAAGTTCGTGGTCCCCGGCGGCTTCGTGCACGAAGTGGGCACGGCGCGCATGGGCATGAGCCCGAAAACCTCCGTGCTCAACGGCTATGGCCAGTGCTGG
>DATHEN010000076.1:0-5484 GCA_035318565.1 Polyangiaceae bacterium | reverse complement strand
AGTCGGGCGATGGATCGCCGTCGAGCAGGCGCACGAGACAGCCTCCCGTCTGGCACTGCTCGCTGCGCGCTTCGAAGTAGGCCTTATGCGGGTCGAAGCCTTCTTCGGGGATGATGCTAGGCATGCACGCGGCGCCCACGTCGCGGGTGCTCACGCTGTTTGAGTCTCCGCACAGGTCGGGATCGACGCTGCTGTGGCCGCCTTCGGGGTTCGGCGCCGAAGCCGTGGCACAGATGAGCTGGAGGTCGACATCGTGGGCGAGCGCGAACGATTTCGCGGCAGCCGTGAGTTCCACGCGCGGGCATCCGTCGAGCTCCGAGTAGAACCAGCCCTCCTCGCCACCTTCGCCGCGCTGGCCCGCAGACAGCTGTCGGACGAAGCAAAAGGGACCGCCTACACTCCGCTCGTGATCGTAAGGGTCGCTGTACGACCCCGCTTCGAGAAAGGGCTGGTCGGCGCATTGCTCGACACCGAGCGCGAGGAGAGTTACTCCGGGCGCAAGGGGCCGTATCCCCATCCGGCACGGCAGCTGGCCAGAGGCCGACGACAGAATCGGGGTCGGCAAGCACTGCTTCGGGAGCTCGTCATCGGGCTGTACCGCGATCTGCCACCAATCCATCGAGACCGCGCAGGCGAGCCCGTCTCGGGCCGCGGTCGCTTGCGCGCACACGCCGTGGGGGCATGCGCTCCCGAGCAGCTCGTCGGCGGTCTGACAGGCCAGCGCGCAGGCGCACAGCAGCAGGAAGCTCAGCTGCGCGAGCAGTGGAGAGGCTTTCATTGGCGGACCTCACGGTTCGGGGTGCTGCGATGGGTCGCTGCTCGCGGGCGGAGTTGTTGCCGGAACGCGCGAATGCGAGCGTTCGAGCAGCGCGCGCACGCGGCGGCCGTGCGGCGAAGCGGGGAAGCGCTGCACGAACGCCTGCGCGCGCTCGACCGCCCGGGCGCGTTGCCGCAGCTTGAGCAGCGCTTCGATCGCCAGCAGCTCGCGCTCCTGCGCGAACACGCCGTCGGGATGGGCGCGCAGGTGCTCGCGGGCCAGCGCCAGGGTCGTTGCCGGATCGGCGTCGAGTGCCGCTTGAGCGCGCTGCAGCAGCTCGATCTCGCGCTCCGGGTGGGGCCTGGCAGCGGCCGGAGCCGACTTGGTCGGCCGTGTGCGCGTTGCAGGCGGCGGAGAGGCTCGGGGCGTCGCGCCGAAAGCTGAAGCCGCCGACTTCACGCCCCGACGACTCGGAGGCGCGACCGGCAGCGCAGGCGCTCGATCGGGTTGCGCGACCGCAGCCCGCGGTGCGATCGCTTCAGCTGCCGGTGCGGCCATCTGCGTCGGTCGCCCAGCGTGCTCGCGCTGCGCAGGAGCCGCGAGCTGATGCCATGCCGCGAAACCCAGCGCGAGCGTGAGCACGCCGCCGAGCAGCGTTTTCACCCAGAGCCCGCCGGCCAGCTCGCTGCCGGCAACGGAAGGCGCGGCCAGCTCGCGCGCCAGGCGTTCAGCCAGCTCACGCACATCGGCCGGGTCTGCGCGCCGCGCGCGCAATGCGCTCAGCGCGCTCGCGACCGCGGGCGCCATCTGGGCCGCGGGATCGGTCAGGCGCACGGGATCGCGTGCGCTCATCGCGTCCTCCAGCGCTGCAGCGAAGCGACCGGCGCGTCGCCCTCGTCGAGCGCGCGCTCGACGAGCTGTGCCAACAACGCGCGCCGCGCGGAGCGCAGCCGCGTGTACGCGGTGAAGCGCGGGCAGCCGACAGCCTTGGCGACCTCGGCCATCGTCAGCTCTTCGAGCTCGTAGAGCACGAACACCTGCAGCTGCTTCTCGGGCAGCTGCGCCAGCGCGCGCTCGACGCTGGCCAACGACTGGCGCTGCTCGATCGCGCTCTCGGCCAGCGCGGCGCTGCTCGGCAGGTCGCCGGGTTGCAACGGTGATTCGCGCCGGCGGTGCGCCTTCCTGCGGTAGTCCGCGGCCCGGCGCAGCGCGATTCCACACACCCAGGTCCTGAGCGACGAACGCCCCTCGAAGCGCGGGAGCTGGGCGTGGATCACCATGAACACCTCTTGCGCCACGTCCTGGACGTCACGCTCGGACACACCGAGGCGGCGGAGCAAGCCGAGCACGTAGTCCGCGTGGTCGGAGAACACCCGTGCGAACGTCAGGCTCGAAGCGTGCTCGTCCACGTTTGCTTCGGTGAGTCGCTCGCGCGCGAGGTGATTGTTGCGGCGATCAGAAGAAAATGCCGAGCCCGAGCTCGAGCCCAGCCGCGACCTGCGGCATGCGGAACAGCTGCTGCGGGCGCCCGTCCGGCGCCTGAAACGTGTAAGTACGTTGGATCAAAGGCAGCGCCAGCAGCACGGCGAGCCGCAGGTGAAGGGCGCGGGTGAGCTCCGGCTGCCAGCGCGCGCGGCCCGTCAGGCTCGCGATCAGATCGTTCCGCGCGACCTCGCCCCAGGCGAAACCGGAGGGCTCGCCGCGCAAGCGCCCGACTTCGCCCCCGAGGCAAATCGCGAGCGCGTGCAGCCACGCGGGCTGGAACGGACAGAGCGAGAGCGAGCCAGCCAGCAGCGAAAAGCGCGCTTCGCCGAGCTCGTCGGCCGCCGCGACCCGGTAGCCTGGCAGCACCACCACGCCGAGCTCGAACGGCCACGCGCCGGGCGCAGTGATCGATACGAAGCCGCTGGCTCCGAGGCTCGCGACCGGCAGCTGACCGAGCCCGCCGACGCCGGCCGCGTCCAGCCCGATCCGCCAGGGCGCACCCACGTTGGGCACACGCTCGCCTTCCCGTGCGCTCCGGTTCGCGCGCGCGTCCTCCGCGGATGGCTGGCGGGTGGCTGGTCGTGCCGGCGGCAAGCTCGCGGGATCGAGCTCGCTGGGCTCGTCGCCGAACAGCGTTTCCAACTTGCTCGCGGTCTCCGGATCGAGCGGAATGCCCGCGTCGATCAGCCCGGTGTTGGGATACAGCGTCACGGCGATCACCAGGGTGATCGAATCGTCTATGACCGCGCAGTCGTCACCTGCGAAGTGCAGCACACGGCGCCCGAGCACGCGGCCCGCCGGATCGCTCACGTCGAGAATCACGTGCCACCCATCCGGCGTGCCACGCTCGACCGAGCCGTCGACCGTCAGCCCGGCCTCCGCAATGGCCACGAACAGCACGCGCCCCACGCGCTCCTCGACCGCCGCTGCCAGCGCCTGCGCCGAGATGCACGACTCGGCCCCGGGTAAGCGCACCCAGTTCAACCCCGGTGCGACCGGATCGAGCGCATGGGCGCGCACAGCGACCAGCACCAGACCCAACACGGCAACAGCAGCGCGCAGCGCGGACGGAGCCACGGCTGCAGAGTACGCGAGCCCTTACGGCGACCGCACGAAAACCATACGCAGATCATCGGCACGCTGCACGCGCTCGTTGCCCAGCTTCTGCAGCGAGCGAGGAGGACGAAGCGAGACATCGTCATGACGTTAGTGCAGGGCTCGCGGGGTGAGGTTCGCGACAGAACCAGGGTCGTCGGCATGCTCGGCCTTTCGGCTCTGCGGTCGCCTCGAGCGTCGTCAATGCCGGCACCCGCGAACCGAAACGGAACGACCAGCCCAGGGCGTGCCGACTAGCGGCAGGCCGACATCTCTTGGCTCCGCTCTCGAGGATTGATGTAGCGAGTCGCGTGAGCCCGCCGCTCACGAAAACACGAGCGAGCTCACACTAGGACGTGAGCGCGCTTTGGCGACTCACTTACGGAGCTGCGGTTGCCGGACAGGTACTACGCGGACTGCGCGGCGTCGGTGGGCAGCGACGTCACCCGTATCGTCGCGACAACCGTTTAGCACTGCAGAGTGTCGTGGCGTTTGCGCAAACACCGAGGAGACAAACATGAGACGAACGTATGACTTCGTACTTTTGCAGCTCGTCGCAACAATTCTGACGATCGGAGGTTGCGCGATTGAACCCGCGTCTTCCGAAAGCGTGCAGTTGACCGACGACTCTGTGGCAACTCACAGGGGAGCAATCGCACCGCTCAGCCCGAACTCCGCCGGGACAGCGGGCAGTGGTGCCGATGACGAAGCGCGCTTTGCCGAAAAGGCCACAACCAATTGGCGCGGTACGCTGTGTCCATTGCACGAAGTCTGTCGGGCGGTCCAGGGACCTGACATCGTAGGACAAGATATTGGGAACAACGGTAGTGATCGCGTCTACACGTGGACGACGAGTGGCCGAGTGCTGGTCGGCACTTCAACGAATCTGAGCAGTATCTCGGAATCTAGCTTCTCGTCGGCCGGCACGGGCATCTTCGGACTTCGAGGCGTCGCGATCGCGAAGAACACGCAGCGTTGCTACTACTACTACGATAACGGCACGTTCACGGTCGGCACGAGCACTGACTGGGATGCCCACTCTGGTCCGACGTCGTTTACCTCTCCCGCCGGGCTAAGCCCCCTAAACCTCGTCGACGTTGCCATAGCGACCAACGGCCGCGTCTACTACTATTGGCTAGACAGCTCGGGCCTGCTTTGGCGCACGATCGGTGACAGCATCAACTCGACGCGGTACTCCCAACGGACGTCTATATCGAAGTTTGATAACAGCATTCTTGGCATCGCATTCAACGCAAGCGATACGTCGTACACTTGGTACGGGACTGACAAGATCGTCAGGACTGGTACGTCGACCGCGTTGTGAAGCGTTGAGCGCAGCAAATGAGAGGCATGTCAGCGCGAACGAGTTTTCGCGTCGCCGGTGAAATGGCGCTGCTTTCGTTCGCGCCGGCGTGCGCCGGCCCGTCGCCGGTCGTTGAGCGTTGCGAAGCCGCGGTTGCACCCGTGCCGCAGGCGGTTGTCAATGGGTCGAGCATCAATTCGTACTTAGGTCTCGACGAGCGCGCCGCGGAATGGGTCGTGAAGGTTTCGCCCCAAGAAAGTCTGGCATCGGAACCCCCGGTATGCACTGGTTTTGCGATTTCCCCCACAATGGTGGTGACCAGCACCCATTGCAAGGAGGGGGCGTCCATGGTTGCCACGGTGCTGGCCGGTGTGAGTGAGCGTGTTATCAAGCTCATCGACGTTCGCGTGCACGATACTCTTCCGGTCGTGCTTGCCGCGGTTGACTCATCGGAGCGGTTCCAATTTACGGCGTTCGCGCCGTTGGGCGTGGACCAGACTTCTAGCTTGATCAGAACACGGGCAACGGTGGCGGGTTATGGGGAGGATGAATACGGCCGCCGCGGCAGTTTGCGCTTTCTGGTGGAGGAGATCATCGCGATCAAGGACGAAGCGGTGCTAGTCACGGCCAATGGGGCGGGCGGACCGTGCAATGGGGATTCTGGGGCTCCGCTGATAGTGCGGCAATCGGGCGGAACCGTCGCGGTGCTCGGCGTGTTGCGCGGAGGCTCGCAAAACTGCCGAGGCGTGGATCTGTTCGTTCGCAGTGACATATTGTTACCCTGGATCGAGCGTGAGGCAGGTCCTGTACCGCCTGCACCACTCGCCGCTGACTGTTCGGAGAT
>DATHEN010000075.1:0-3845 GCA_035318565.1 Polyangiaceae bacterium | reverse complement strand
CGAGTCGTCGCAGAGGGCCGTGCGGAGCTCTGCGCCCTGCGCTTTTACGCACAAGTTCCCCATGGCGCGCCACTCCATGTTTTTCATGGGAAAGCGTTGCTTTTCGTCGGTCGTGCAGTGGGTGTTGCGGGCGTACCAGGGCTCGACGTCGTTCACCGCGAGGCAGCCTCGGCCGTCTTTGAGGCGCAGCTGTTCGGCGGCAGAAGCCTCGTCCTTCGTCCAAATGTCCGTCGGCGTTGCTCTGCAAGGGAAGCTGCCGACACCCAGGTCTCCGCCGTCGGGCTTGGGATTGGTCGGGCCGCCTGCGGCGACGCATTGGCCGTTGTCACCCACCAGGCTGCCGTGGGGTTTTCGGCCGTACCAGCTCTGAAGGCCGAGCACGTCGCCTGCGGAAAGGTGTTGATCGCGATCCGGGAGAAGGCTCGGGCACGGCACCATGATGGATGTAGAGTCCGAGAACTCGAAAAACTCGGTCAGCGATGGCGCGCGCGGATCGTGATCGTCGCGCTCACGGCCGCAGGTCTCGGGCGCACCGGATTCTCTCGCGTGACCGAAGCCGAGAGCGTGACCAAACTGATGGATGACGGCGCGATCTGCGCTGCCATCGCGCAGCGCCTGCCAATCGATGTGGACGTCGGTCGGGCGCAGCTTGCTCTTGCCGAGTGGACCTCGGACCTCGTTCCACGGAAACGGGTCGTAGCCTTCGGTCGTACAGGTTCCGTTCGAGCGCTCGCCTTCTGGGCAGGCCGTCACGAACGTGACCTGAATGATCTGGCTCAACAACGCCGTACCGGCGTCGCTCGAATCGACGGGACAATCGGCCCAAAAGAAGAATTCTATGCCGCCATATCGCTGCCAGCTGTCCTCGATCAAATTCCTGAGTCGCTGACGAAGCTCGTTCCGGGTGATTCCTCCGAAGGGCGCGCCGTTGCAGGCCACGTCCCCATGCTGTTGCTCGCACTGCTTCTTGCCGTCCCATTCCGTGTGCGGTCTGGTCGTGAAACACACGGGGATGCCCGCGTGATTCCCAGGCTGTCCGTCGTTCCAGAGCGGAGGCGTTTGCCAGGGGTGGCTCACGTCGGGCGCGTTCGCGTCGCCGGAAGGAACTCCGCCGTCACCCGCGTCGCCCGGCGCGTTGCTGCTGACATCGCCCTGAGCGTCGCGCTGTTCGCTCGCGGCATCGCTCACGTTGGAGGAGCCACTGTGCCCTGCCGCGCCCGAATCGCAGAGGCGCGTGTTGCTGCGGTCGCAATCATTCGGCAGCGAATACGCATCGAAGTCCTCGCAAGCAAACACGCACGCGACGCAAGCTGCGCCAACCAGGATTGCACTTCGCCACGACGTCATGTGGCGGGATGGTGAACGTGTAGTTCTGGCGCAGCAAGCTCGGATCGTCTCATCGAAAACTGTATCGCAACAGTGATTCACTGGTGCGGATCGGTGTTACGTGAACCTTGATACACCTCGCGTCAGAAGCGCGTGCGCCAGCTCACGCCGGACATGCCGGTCGCGGGTGCGGAGCGCGGCCCGGGCTCAGCAGGATACACGGACAACAGCACGACCGACGTTCCGACCGCCACACCCGCTGCCACGCCCGAGACCAGCGTGGCCAGTTGAAACACTTCCGCTCTGCCCGCGGCGCGCAAACCGCGTTCGTCGCAGTCGTTCGGAGTCGAGCAATGATCTTCGACCTCCGAGCGCGCATCCAGGTATCGCAAGCCGAAGAATCCCGCGGCAATCAGCGCAGCGCCCGCGGCTCCGATGGAAATCATGCCGGCCGTGCGTGCCAGATCGTTGTTGCGCGCTCGGGGTTCGGGACTGACTGCGAGCGGGGCGGGCGCGGGCATGCGTGGACCGGTTCGAACGATGATATTGCGGACTTCCCCCTCCTTCAGCGTGACCGCGTAGCGCATGGGCCGATGCCCGCGCAGCAGCACCGTAAGCTCGTGTCGACCGGGATCGAGCGGAATGGGCAAGCCCAGGCTCGCCGGCGTCACGAGCACGCCGTCGCGCTGCACCTCGGCGTTTGCATCGGAGCCCGCGCGCAAGTTCACGCTCAGGCGCGGCACGCGTTTCTCGAGCTCGGCCAAGCGTTTACGCACTTCGGGCAGGCGCTCGTCTTTCGGGTCCAGCACGTCGAGCAGGTGATTGTAGTGAGCCCAAGCGCGCGCCAGATGTCCCAGTGTCTGCTCGCACTCGGCGAGGTTCAGTACCGTTCCCGCGGCAGCGTCGAGCCGCAGGGATTCTTCGAAGCGCTTGCATGCGGTGTGAGCGTCACCCCGCTCGGCTGCCTGGCGGCCGGCGCGAAACAACGCTTCCGCCGCGGCCGGGTCGCGGGGCTCGGCCGCGCAGGGTGATGGAATCGAGACCGAGCTCAAGACCAGTGCCGCGAAGAGGGCGCTCTTGCCCAAGATGAATCGAGGTGGCATCGATTTCGGTTTCTTCGCTGCCACGGGCGGAACGTGAGCTCAAGTCGAGTCGCTGCGATAGCGCGAGGGGACCAGACCGGCCGCGCGCAACCAGCGATAGACCTGTGCACGCGGTTTTCCGAGCTCTTCTGCGACGGCACTCACGTTGCCGGCGTGGCGGCGCAAGCGCGCCTCCAGGGCTCGGCGGTCATCACGCGGCGCTGGACCCTCGAGCTCACGACCCTCGGGTGTCGGGCCGTGTCGGAAATCGACGAGGAGCTCCGCATGGTGCTCGTCCAAGTAGTCGAAGTCCAAGCTGCCTTGGCCCATGGCGCTAAAGCCCAGAATCAGCGACCTTAGCTCGCGGATATTCAGCGGCCAGTCCCATTTGACGAGGGCTTCGGCGGCGTCCGCCGTGAGCTCGAGTCGATCCTGGCCTGCCTCGCGGGCAAATTGGCTTGCAAAGCTCAGAACCTGCGCGCGGCGCTCGCGCAGCGGCGGGACACGCAGCACGACCTGCCCGAGCCGCGCGAAGAGATCGGCGCGAAATTGTCCGCTGCGCACGCGCTGCTCGAGATCCGCATGGGTGGCCGACACGATGCGAACATCCACCACGACGCTGTTGTCCGAGCCGACGGCCCGTACCTGGCCATCTTCGATCACGCGCAGCAGCGCCGCCTGCAGCTCCAAGGGCAGGTCTCCGACTTCGTCCAGAAACAAGCTGCCGCGATGCGCGGTTTGAAATAAGCCGCGGCGCGCTTGCGTCGCACCGGAGAACGCTCCGCGCGTGTGCCCGAACAGCTCTGCGGCCAGAAGATCACGCGAGAACGCTGCGCAATTTACGGCGACGAAGTCTCCCTCGCGCCCGCTGCCGTCATGCAGCGCGCGAGCGACGCGCTCCTTGCCGACGCCTGTTTCTCCGAGAACGAGCACGGCGAGCGTGCCCGTCTGGACGCGCTCTACGTCCGCCATCAGCCGGATCATCGGGTCGCTGTCGCCGTAGACGAAAACGGTGCTGCCGGCGCGCACTACGTCTCCGGCCTCCAGCAGCGCGGAGTCGATACGGCGTCCGCGCACGAACGTCCCATTGCGACTCCCCGCGTCTCCAATGCGGTGGCGAACAGCCCTACCGTCGAACACCACGCGGTAGTGCAGACGAGAGAGCTCGCTGTCCGCGATGCAGAGCCCCGGGGCGTCCACGTCCCGGCCCACCACCAGCGTGGAACCGCCCAATGCTTGCGAGTGACCCGCCAGCGCAGGGTCGGGGCTGTGCACCACGCCCAGCGCGAAATCTCGCGCGGTATCGCTGCGAGCTCCGGTGGGGGGGACGGACTCGTTCGTGGTGGCGTTTTTGGGAAATCGACTGAAATCTGTCATCGGCCTGCTGCTCGCGTGCAGCACGCGCGGCGGCACTCGATGCTATTATCGCTCCGTGAG
>DATHEN010000074.1:0-5471 GCA_035318565.1 Polyangiaceae bacterium | reverse complement strand
CCGGGTCTGCCTTCGCATGGAAGGCGGCTGCGAGTGAGCTCATTGCGATACATAGGGCGAGATGCTTCTTCATGTTCAGATGCTCCGGGCCTTTCTTCTAACGTTGCCTTTCGAACCAGCTCGCGAGGGAAGATGAAGCTCCGATTATATATCGCCCGCGCCCCATTCGCGAGCCACTTACCGATGCCACCAGGATCTGCCCTGTTAAACGGCCGAACGAGAGAAATGCTTAGCGCAAAAATTTCGCTAATACACGCGCGTAACTGCGCGTACGTGTATGAGTTGGGGTTGACTCCAGCTTTTTCGAGGCTGCAATCCGCACTCGACCCAGTATGAGACGCGGTCCTTAACCAAGGCTGAACAGCTTCAGTGTGGGCGGTTGTGCGGGGAGTGGCGGCGAAGCCGGCGCGGCGCGCTTCACCGCGAGTGATGTGGGTGTGATCGACGTGGCTGTGAGCTCCGGCGTGCGGCCGATTGCCGATCCGGCATTGGTGGCAAACCGGGCGCGCGTGCCGGCGACGCGATCGGCCGCTACCACCTACAAGGTCTGCTCGGTGCGTCCGCGCTCGGCCTGGTTACGGATTTCGGTCTCGCAACATTCACCGCGGATCCGTGACGTGCGTGTTCTGGAGATGCACCTGGAAGAAGAGCCGCCTGCGCTTCCAGAGCCGCGAATTTCGGATTCACTACACCAGTAAACGCCGCTGTCCGCGCGCACCCGCGGCAGATCAGCTACAGTAGCGCGCATGGCGAAGCACGGGCGCGCGCGTAAGGGTCGGATTGCCGCCCTCGGCTCGGTGCGCTCGGGCCGCCTATCGAGCGCGCTGCTCGCGCTCTGGATGGTCATCGGCTGTACGGCCGTCGCCGGTCTGGACAAGGACTACGTGCAAGCCGAACAACCGCTTGCCGGTGCGGCCGGGCAAACGGCGGGAAACGGCGGCCGGAGTGGCTCCGGCGCGGGGGGCATTGCGGGAATCGCTGGCACAGCGGGTGCGGGACTGCGTGATTCGGGTACGGGCGCGACGGATTCCGGCAGGCCTGAAACCGGACCACCGACTTGCGCTGAGCTGGGCTGCCCCAATCCAGAGGAGAAGTGCTGCGGTGTCCCCTCGGGTGCGGACGCCGGCGTCGACCCGAACGAGCGCCAGTGCGTGGGCCCGAGCCCCACGTTCGGCTGCTCCGCGGGCAGCTGCGCCAAATGCTTCTTTCCGGTTCATGGCGTGCCGATCTGTCGCGGTGAGCAATGCGGGGTGCAGTGCAACCCGGGCTACGTGGAGCAGGCGGGCGACTGTGTTCCGGACGGCACCGGCGGCAATGGGGGATCCTCGGGTCAAGGCGGTCAGAGCGGCGCTGCCGGCCAAGGCGGTTCCTCGGGCGCGCCTCAGTGCAACCCCAGGACCTGCCCCACGTGCAGCTTCGTGGGCCCGTTCGGCTGTTGCCGGCAGGACGGCAGCTGCGGCTGTACCTGGTTCCCGGTTTACTGTTTCTGAGGGGCCGGCCTCGCGGGAGAGCTCGCAGCCTCCCATTCCGGCCGGAACAGGATGGCTATGCGCGGTTCGGCCCGCGCGACCTTCGGGATGTGATGCTGCCACGTGCGCTGACAGGTCCCGCCCATCACGAGTAAGTCCCCTGAGCCCAGGTTGAGCCCGAGCGACCGCCCGCCACCCGCGGGACGGAGCAGGAAGCGCCGCTGCGCGCCCACGGAGACCGTGGCCACGAGCGCGCTCGGCATGGTCCGCGCAACGTAGTCACCGTGCCACGCGACGCTGTCTCTACCGTCGCGATACAGAGCCAGGCCGACGCGTTCGAAGCGGCTGCCGTAGTGGCGTGAAAGCGCGTCCTGCATCGCGACGATCACGGGATGACCGGGGCCGTCCTCCGGCAGCATCGCGTAGAGCCGCGGGACTTCGACGACGCGCTCGTACATCTCGCGCTGTTCGTGGCGCCAGCGGCACTCGCGGGACAGCTGTTCGAACAGCTGCCAGTGTCCGCAGAGCCAACCCGGTACGTAGTCGAACCACGCCGCGTTCGGCAGGAGCGTGCGCTTCACGCTCGACAAGGTCGGATCGAACTCGAGGCTCTGCCGTTCGAACAGGCCGAGCTGGCGGGAAATCACTCGCGAAGCGTAGCTCGCGCTCCCGCTTCTGCCATGTACGTCGGGCCTTGCCGTCCCATCCATATCTCGGTGGCAGCGATCGCGCTTTCGCGTAGCGGCGCGAGCGCCGCGAGCTCGCTGTCCGCGCGATACGCTTCGAACGCGTCGGAGCTCGGGAAGGTGACCACGTGGACCTCCTTCAGGTGCTGCGGATCGGCCGGCAATGGGACAACCACGCTTTGCTCGATGCGGCCGCCGTAAGCGAGCATGATGCGCGCGGCCTGCTGCTCGAAGCTGCGAAACTGTTCCAGCCGTGCGAGCGGTACCGTGAGGACGACGACCAGCGCGAGCGGCTCCGCCGTCTCTGCCGTCACCATTCCCCGCGATTGGGCATCGAGGCCCACGGCTCCTGCGCCGGCAGAGCTGCGCCTCTCTGCAGGAGCTCGACGGACAGCTGATCCGGCGAACGCACGAACGCCATCCGGCCGTCCCGCGGCGGCCGCAGGATGTCGATGCCCGCGGCCTGCAAGCGCAGGCAACACTCGTAGATGTCTTCGACTTGGTACGCGACGTGACCGAAGTTGCGGCCCACGCTGTACGGCTCTCGCTGATCCCAGTTGTGCGTGAGCTCGAGCTCTGCCGAGTCGCCTTCGGCGCCGGTACCGAGGAACACCAGCGTGAAGCGACCCTGTGGGTTGTCATGGCGCCGCGTTTCACAGAGCCCGAGCGCCTCGAAGAAGCGCAGCGTGCGCGGCAAATCGTGGACCCGGATCATCGTGTGCAGGTAGCGCATGTCAAAGTCTCCGCTGCTGGAGAGATAGTGCTCTCGGGGTCGGGCGCGTGCAAGTCACTGGGCGCGCTCCGGCGGGATGTCGTGGCCAACGGCGTGCCGTAGCCGTACTTCGGCGATACGCTTCTGCAGGCGCGCGTTGACGTGGTTGAGCCGCGCGGCGAGCAGGTCGGTTTCGGCTTCGATGACCTCCGTGGTCGTGGCGCGGCCCACGCGATACAGATCGATGGCGACTCGATACGCCTCTTGAGAGGCGGCCACTTCGCGTTCGGCGCTGAAGAGCGCAGCGTCGCCCTGGGCACGCGCCAGGTATTGCTGAGCCACCTCCTGACGAATCCCGTCCGCGAGCGCTTCGCGCTGTGCAGCCAGCGCACGGGCGTTCGCCTCGAGCTCGCGCGCCTGGGCGCTGTTGTTGAAGGCGTCGCCCACCGTCCACGTAGCCGCGACGCCCACGGACCAGGTCGCGCGCCAGCGTTCCTGCGGCGGGAAATAGCGCTGATTCGGGTTGGCGTAGGTGACGTCGCCGAATGCGTCTACGCGCGGCAATACGCCCGCTCGCACGGCGCGTGCTCCGAGGCGAGCCGAACGCGCGGCTTCGTGCAGCGCCCGCAGCTCGAGACGCGTGCGCAACGCGCGCGTCGTGAGAGCATCCATGCGCCCGGGCAAGGGCGCGAGCGGGACGCCGATGTCTTCCCCGACGCGGTAGCCGCTGCCCGGCTCTTCGTTCATCAAGATCGCGAGCTGGCGTTCGGTCAAGTCGCGAAAGCTACGCGCTTCGATCAGCACTTGCTCGGTGCTGGCTTGCAGAGCCTCGAGGCGCATCACGTCCGCGCGTGTGATGGTGCCGAGCTCGAAAGCCGGGCCCGCGTCTTTGAGCCGCGCGCGCGTGCGCTCCAGGGACTTCTCTGCGATGGCGACGCGCGCCAGAGCCCGCAGCCACTCGTAGAAGAGCGCTTGTGCATCGGCGCGCACCTTGAGCCGTTCGGCCTTGACCTGGAGCTCCGCGGAGCGGCGATTCGCCGACGATCCCGCTGCAGCATTGGATAGGCGCAGCACGTAGTCGGAGAGCGGCACGTTCAGCGTGGCGGTGAGTGCGTAGTTGTTTTCGACCGTTCCGATCTCGAATGCCTGCGCGGCCACGGGTTGACCCTGCGAGTCGAGGACGCACTGCCCCTGCGGACAGGGACCCACCGTGAGCTGGCCAGGATGCAAAGCGCCGACCAGCGATCCGCTTCCCAGGCCGCTGTTGACGGCGGACAAGCGCGTGTAGGAAGCGCGAAAAGTCAGGGTTGGGAAAAATTGCGCAGTGGTTTGCGCCACACGCGCGCGCGCGATGTCCACTTCTGCCAGGCGTTGTTGCACGCTCGTGCTGTTCGCGGACGTGCGATCGGCCACTTGTGCCGACGTCAAACCGCCAGGCTGCGGGGCGAGCACCGCGGCGGCTTCATCGACGACGGGGCGCGGCGCGGCAGCTCCGGCGAGCGCGGGAGCCGGCGTCACGGGAGCGGGTCGATCCGGTAGCGGTTTGGCGGGTTGAGCGAGCGCCGGAGCTGCGCTCAACGTGAGGGTGACGAGGAGCGTGCGGAAGGTGCGCTGGTTCACGGGTGGTCTCTCCGAGCTAGAGGAGCGAGCGCGTTCGCTCGCCCGCGTTTGGCGAGAACACCCATAGGTATGCTGCCCCTCTCAGCGCAACCTTTCAAAACCCGAGCTCGGCTGGGCCGAGCCGAGCTCAATCTCGGCGATAGAGCGTCGCGCGGTCTTCGGGTCGTGGTGGTGGCGCGGGGCGCGGCGGCTCCGGCTCTGCTGCCGCGGGAGCGTTCGTGGTGTGGCGTGCCGGTGCCTTGAGCGCGGCGCGTTGTCGAGCAGGCCGCGGAGCGGAACGCTGCCGGCGCCCTGGCGCTGCCGGCTCTCCCGGCGCCAACGCCAGGTCCGCGGGAGTGAGCGGAGGATCACTGTCCGGCGTCGTCACGGCTTCGATTTGGATCGAGCGCGCGGCGGCCCCGCTCTGCGCAAAGCTCTTTGCCAGCGGTGGAGGCGGAGCGGTCGTGACGTGCCAGGCACCGGCGCACACTACGGCGACAGTCAAGAACCCGGCGGCGGCCACGAGCGGCCAGCGGCGACGGGAAGCCGAGGCCAGGCCGCCATTGGTGACCGACAATGGCATCTCGGTGCTTTCGCCCGATGGCGCCGTAAGCTCCTCTTCCACTATCAGCTGCGAATCGGTGAACGAGAGTGCGGCGGAGATGACGCCGCTCGTGTCGTGAAGCGGGACCGGTCCCAGATTCTCCGTGCGCGAATCGCGTGCGCGGCCTTCGCCGGTGCGTGGAGAGCTCATCGCCACCGAGAGCGGTGGGGGCGGGGAGGGCACTGCCAGGGTGAGCGCGTGCGCCAGATCCGTGATCGCGGCCACTGCGGATGCAAAGCGTTCGTCAGTTCGGTAGGCCGTGGCGCGTTTGAACCAGACGTCGAAATCCGGACTCAGCAGGACACCACAGTTTGCAGCCCGAACCGACGCGGGCTCGATCGGCCCTTTGGCCGCGATGGAAGCGAAGGCAAATGGGTTCTCACAGGCCTCGCGTTCTTCGC
>DATHEN010000073.1:0-8140 GCA_035318565.1 Polyangiaceae bacterium | reverse complement strand
TTCGCTCCCATAGCGAACGAGCACCTCCATGTTGCCCGTATCCGGCGCCGAACAGTTGAAGACCTCGGGCGCGAACGGCGAGCGTCCCATGATCTCGCAGAGCTGCCCGTACTCGAAGTTCGTGAGCTTGGCGCCCAGCTCGCTCTCCGGCAAAAACAGGTTCCAAAGGCCCTCGGCCTTGGCGCGCGTCTTGAGCTCCTCGATGTGCGGCGACGGCTGCCAGGGGTCGTCCCTGCGCGTGTCCTCGAGCCAGCGCGCTTCGGTCGGGTACACGAATTCATCCATGAACCGCGTGAGTCGGACTTTGAGATCGGCGGCGCGATCGGACAGCGGCAAGAACATGCGAATTAGTTAGTGCGGTCCCAGGGCGAGCGCGAAGACAAAATGAGGCTCGGACTCGGTTGTCCGGACGCGAGAGCCGGCTCGCGCGTTGCACTCCGCACCCAGCGCCCCGATTTATGAGTAGTTCGGTACCGTGATGACCGGGATGGGACACAGCCGAACGACCCGTTCGGCGACGCTCCCCAGCACCAGATGCTTCACTCCCGAGCGGCCGTGGGTGCCGAGCACGAGCAGCTGGTGGCTCTGCTCGGCGCACTCGAGAATTTTTGCGCTCGGCTCTCCACCGACCAGGTGATGCGTCAGGTGCACGCTCCGAGGAAGCTCGCACTGGTCGAGAAACTCCTGCATGTCGCGCTCGGCGTTTTCGGCAATCAGCTCGGCTAACGAGATACGACCCTGCCCGGAGGGATGCGTCACGTGCGTCGTGGCCGGGACGTATTGCGGGCGATCCCAGACGTGTACGACCTCGATCTTGGCGTTGAATTGCTCGGCCAGCGCGCCTGCGTATTCGAGTGCGCGCGTGGACGTCTGCGAGTAATCCACAGCCACCAGAATCCGCCGGATGGGCATGACCCACAGAGTACCAGCACTTGCCCAAAATTGGCGAAGTCCTGCGGGCGCTGGCACGATCGCTCGCAGACCCACCGCATGCAGCGCTTCCTTCTAATTTGTGTCGCCGGCGCGCTCGGCACCGGGGCTCGCTACGCAATCCAGACCTGGGCCGCGCGCGCCTTCGGACCCGCGTTCCCTTACGGTACGCTGCTCGTGAACGTGAGCGGCTCATTTGCCATGAGTGCGCTCATGCAACTGGCGCTCGCCACCGAGCTCGTGCCGACCACTGCACGGCTTGCGCTGGCCGCGGGATTTCTCGGCGGCTTCACCACGTACTCCTCGTTCAACTACGAAACTCTGAGCCTCGTCGAACATGGCTTCTGGGGGCGAGCGCTGCTCAACGCGGGTTTGACGCTGTTCGTTTGCGCCGGCGCGGGTGCGCTCGGGCTCGGGCTCGGGCGCTGGCTGGTTGCTTCACTTTCGTGAGGGGCACGGCCTACGCGCATGAATTCCGGTCTCCCGGGCCTGTCGTCCCTTTGACTACTCGTGACGCCCGACCGGTCCGGTGCCTCGAGCAGTACCCACTCGCGAACCATGATACCTTCGAGCGGAGCCGTGCCGAAATCTCCCGGGGAAAAGGATCGAACCCTCGATGCTCCGACGGTGATCGGCGCAGCACGGGTCCAGCCGGGCGCGCGCCAAACCGCCAAGCCATCCGTGCTCCAACAGATCGGCGGCCCGGGCGCCCCACGGGATCACCGGCTCGATCTCGACGAGATGATCGTCGGTCGCTCGGTTCAGGTGCACATCTCGATCGATAGCGGACTGATTTCGAGGCGCCACATCATGCTGCGCCGCTCCGGTCCCGAGTACGCGTGCGAGGACCTGGACAGCAGCAACGGCATGTACTTGAACGGTGTCAAAGTTCACTCTGCAACGCTGCGCGAAGGCGACACCCTCCAGATTGGAGACGTGGTGTTCGTTTTTCGCGAGGGGCGTTGATGAGTATCTTCGTGCGCTTTTGGGGAACGCGCGGCTCCATTCCGACGCCCGGCCACAAGACTCGCACTTTTGGCGGCAATACCTCGTGCGTCGAGCTACGCATCGACGAAAGTCTGTTCATCTGTGACGGCGGAACGGGTCTGCGCGAGCTCGGAGTGGAGCTCGGCTCGAAGAACCAGCAGGGCCTCGAGGTCCACATGTTCTTCAGTCACACGCACTGGGATCACATCCAGGGGTTTCCGTTCTTCTTGCCGGCGTACGCCAAGCAGAACTCGCTCATCGTCTACGACGTGGGCAAAGACGACGATCGCGTGCACCGGCTGCTCAAGGGTCAGATGCAAACCGACTATTTCCCAGTGAACTTTTCGGAGCTCGGCGCCAAGATCCGGTCGGCGTTTCTACAATTCGAACCTCAGCTCATCGACGGCGTACGCGTCGCCGCTTTCGAGCAGGCGCACCCGGGCCGAAGCTTCGCCTACTCGTTCGAGAAGAACGGCACCAAGATCGTGTACGCGACGGACAACGAGCTGGACGCCACGCTGCTCAATCGAGACGAAAGTTTGCGCGACCGACGGCTGCTCCGGCAGATCCCCGAGGCATTCGTGCGCTTCGTGGCCGGTGCCGATCTCTTGATTGCCGATGGCCAGTACACCGACGAAGAGTATCCGGGCAAGGTCGGCTGGGGACACGCGCGCGCCAAGACGGCGGTCGATCTAGCGGTGCAGGCCAAGGTGAAACAGTGCGCCATCTTTCACCACGATCCGATGCACGCAGACGAGCTCGTGGACCACATGATTCAGGACTGCCGCGAACGCGCCGCCGAATTCGGTTCGGACGTGCTGATCTTCGGGGCGCGGGAAGGCCTAACTCTGAAGCTTTGAGCTCGGCCGCGCGCGCTTCGCCGGAGCTTTGCTCGGAGCTTTCGCGGGCGCGCGTTGCTCGATACGTTCTTCGAGCTCTTCGATGCTGCGCGGCCAATCGCCCCGCAGCAGGCGCGACAGACTGCGATCCGCCAGCACTTTGCCTTCCGTCTGGCAGCGCGGGCAGTAGTTGATCTCGTTGTCCGCGTGGCGAATGCGCTGCACGGCCGTGCCACAGACCGGGCACGGCTGCTTGTAGCGACCATGCACGGCCATCTCTTCACGAAACGCCGTCACCTGCTCCGGAAAGCCGCTGCCGACCTCGTCGCGCAGTCGCTGCGTCCAGAGCGCCAGCGTCTCTTGCGTGGCCCGGTACAGGCGCGCCAGCTCGTCGGGAGCGAGTTGCTGAGAGCGTTTGACGGGCGACAGCCGTGCCGTGAACAAGATTTCGTCCGAGTAGGCGTTGCCGATACCGCTCAGGATGCGGGGATCGGTGAGCGCGCGCTTGAGCGTGCGATTTTCACGCGTGATCGCCGCGCTGAACTCTTCGAGGGACACCTCCAGCGGTTCGATGCCGCCGCGCTGAAAATCCGCGAGCGCTGCGCGGCCCGCGACGTAATGCAGACTGGCGCGCTTCTTGGAGCTGGCTTCGGTGAAGACGAGCGATCCCGTTTCGAAATCGAACGCCAGAAGGCCCACCTTCTTCGGCACCGCAGCGCCGAGCTCGCGCTGGCGCAAGCGCCCCGCGATCATCAAATGGATGACCAGAAAGCGTTCACCCGAAAGCTCGAGCACGATACGTTTCCCGATCCGAGTTACCTTTTCCAGCTTTCGCCCGAACGCCTCGGAGAGCGGGGGATTGGCCGAACGCAGAACGAACGGGCTCGCCAGCCGCACCCGCTCGAGGCGCTGTCCGGCGAACAGCGCCTGAATTCGTTCCACGTACAGCGTGACGTCGGGCAGCTCGGGCATGGCTCAGAGTTCCATGGAGACCATGAAAGGAGATGTAAGCGCGAGCGATTATGGCACGCGTTCCAGCACCGGTCGAAGTGCTGGGATGAGTCGAGCAGTCTTTTGCTGAAAGCTGGCGCATGCTTCGCCGTTCACACACTTGAAGCAGAAATGCGGTCACGAAACGACTGCTGACTGCCACCATAGGAACGGCGAGGAGAAGCGGTGCATGGGAGCGGAATATGCGGCACGCACGGAACCGATGCCTGCAGGTGAAGTCCGAGTCGCGTCCGACGCGGAGCAGGAAATAGTCGACGCCATTCTGGCGGGAGATCATCGGCGCGCTCTGGTGCTGTGCGCCGAGCGTCACGCCACGAGCCTCGGCCGGCTCTGTCTGGCGCTGATTGGCTCTCGTTCCGAAATCGACGATTTGGTGCAGGAGACCCTGCTCGACGCCCACGCCTCGTTCGGCACTTATCGCGGCGACGGCAGCCTGCGGGGTTGGCTGTACGCGATCGCCCGGCGCAAGTGCGCGCGCCACCTGGAGAAACGCTCCCGTCATACGCAGCGGATCAAACAGCTGGACGAGGACGCCGGCGCGGCGCTGCCCGTGGAGGTGCTGATCCAGCGCGAGCAGGCCGAGTCGGCACGCGCAGCGCTGTCGGACATTCGCCCGAGTGAACGCGAGGCTCTGGTGCTGCGCTTCCTGGGTGAGCTCAGCTTCGCTGAGGTGGGGCAAGCCTGCGGCATCGATGAAGCCGCCGCACGCCAGCGCGTTTCGCGCGGGCTACGGCGCTTGCGCGAGATTTTGGCAAGGAGCGGCTCATGAACGAGCAAGAACACAGTGACTGCACTCGTGTCGACGAGCACATGGCGGACATCCTGGACGGCAACGCCGACGAACACCTGTACGAACATCTCGCCGACTGCGACCGCTGTCGCGATGCCCGACACGCTGCCGAAAGCTCCAGTGAGCTCGTGCGCCGCGCGGGCGCGGACTACGTTGCTCCGGCCGATCTCGGTGAACGCGTGCTGGCGGAGCTCGCCCGGCGCCCCGCCGCGCCGAGCCCCGCGAATGGCGCGGCTGCTCCCAGCCAGAGCGCCGTCGCAACGCCCGAAAAGCAGCGCGAAGAACCGCCCGCGGAGGCCGCCGTCGCCCCGCGCGACGAGCCGAGCACGACCCCCTCGCTCTCCCCGTCGCCCCAACCCGCTCCGCGATCCCTCGCGGAAAAACCCGCGCGCCGCAAACTGGCTGCGGCTCTCGCGGGGGGGGCCGCAGTCCTGGGCGGCGTGCTGTGGCTGACGCAGCAGTCGGGCCGAGAGACGTTCCTGGCGAGCTCGCAAGGCTGGCAGGGCACGCTCGAGCACGTGGTCAACGTCGCGGGCAAGCCGAGCGCCGTGCAAGTGTGCGGCAGCGATGGCAAGGCTTGTCGCGATGCCGGCGCAGGCGTGGCGATCGGGGGCGGCTCGTTGCTGCGGACCGACGCGCGCACTCGGGCACGCATCCACTTCAAAGACGGCACGAGCATCACGCTCGATCGCGAGACCGAGCTGCTCGTGGACAGCTCCGGGCCGCGCCACGTTTCTCTGCGGCGCGGAGCTCTGCTCGCGGATGTCGCGCACGTGGAGGATCGCAACGCGCGCTTTGCCGTGCCGCGCGGCCACGTCGAAGTACTCGGAACCAAGTTTTCGCTGCGCGCCTCGCCACGGTCCGCCGCGGTGGACGTGAGCCGCGGCTGGGTGCGACTGATCGATGGCGAGGAGCGCTCGGTCAGTGTGAGGGCGGGCGAAGAGGGACGTCTCGAAGGCTCGGCGCCGCCCTCCGTGAGTCCGTCGCTCGCGCTCGGCGAGGTATTGACTTGGAGCGAGGCGGAGCACGTGTCCGCCGATGAAGCGGTGCTGGTGCGCGCTCTCGGCGAGCTCAAGGCCAAGAAACCCGGACAGCAACAGGAGCTCGCGGGCGCCGTTCGCTTGAGCTCGCACCGGGTCAAGGTGCGCATCGCCGGTGCCGTGGCGCGCACTGAAGTGGACGAAACTTTCACGAACCAGACACCGGACGTGCTGGAGGGCATTTACCGGTTTCCGATGCCGCCGGACGCGCAGATCGAACGCTTGGCGCTGGAAGTGGACGGCAAGCTCGAGGAGGGCGCGTTCGTCGATCGCGACCGCGCCGCCGCCATCTGGCGCGGTGCGATCGTCAACGCGGCGCCGAACACGCGCAAGTCCGTGCGTGAGGAAATCGTCTGGGTACCGGGGCCGTGGAAGGACCCCGCCCTGCTCGAGTGGCAGCGAGGCGGTCGTTTCGAGCTTCGCATCTTTCCGATTCCGAAACACGGCTCGCGCCGCGTCGTGCTGACGTACACACAAGTGCTGAAACCGACCGCCGGCGTTCGGCGCTATAGCTATCCGCTGGCTCACGACCCGAGCGGCTCGACGCGCGTCTCGGACTTCTCCGTGGACGTGCAGCTGGTCGGACACGATCGCGAGTTCGGCGTGCGCTCGCACGGCTACGAGATGTCGCGCGCGGAGGGCGGCGCGGCTGCTGCAGAAAAGCTCGACTTTTCTGCGCGCGACTTCGAGCCTGCCGGAGATCTGCACGTGGAGTACGCGCTCCCGAACCGCGACTCCGAGGTGACGGCTTGGGGTTACCGGGAGCAGGCAGCTCCCAGCAGCGCCACGGCACGACCGACTGAGCTCGAAGCACGCAGAGGCGGATATGTCGCGATCGCGCTCAGGCCGAAGTTGCCGCGCGAAGTCGAGGCGCAGAAGCGCGCTTTCGTGCTGGTAGTCGACACGAGCCGCTCGTCGTTCGGTGAGAGCTACAAGCGCGCCTCCGATCTGACAGTGCGCACCATCAGCGAGCTCGATCCGGAAGATCGGGTCGCGCTGCTCGCCTGCGACAGCGAATGTCGCGAGCTCCCGGGCGGTTTGCGCGCTCCCGGGCCGGAGCTCGCGCGTGAAGCGCGGCAGTTCTTGAGCGGCATCGTGCCCGAAGGCGCGTCGGACCTGACGCGCGGCGTGGCACGCGCTCGAGTGCTCGCCGAGGCCGAGCCCACGCGCTCGCTGCGTGTCGTGTACGTCGGGGACGGCTCTGCAACGGTCGGTCCAGTGCGCCCGGCCAGCATCGAGCGCGCGGTTCGGCGCGCGGTGCCGCCGGAGCTGGGCACGGTCACGGCCGTGGCGGTGGGTGCAGATTCCGACGTGGACGCGCTCGCGGCGCTGGCACGCGGCGGCGGCGGTGCAGTCGTCCCGTACGTGCCCGGACAAACTGCGAGCCGTGTGGCGTACACGCTGCTCGGCGCCACCTATGGCTCTGCCTTGCGCGACGTGCGTGTCGAGCTGCCGCAAGGTCTGGAGGAAATCGCGCCGCAACAACTGGACAGCCTGCTCGCGGGCAGTGAGTCGCTGCTGGTGGCGCGTACCGACCGCGCGCAAATCGAGGGAGACTTGGTGCTGCGTGGACGCCTCGGCAAGAGCCAGTTCGAGCGACGCTACCCGCTCCGCATTCAACTCGCCGAATCGAAGGGCAATGCCTTCGTGCCGCGCCTGTTCGCCGCCACTCGCATACTCGATCTCGAGCGCGAGGGCTCTCCGCTGGCCAAGACCGAAGCGGTGCGCCTCTCGCGAAGCTTCGACGTAGCGAGCCGCCACACTTCCCTGCTCGTGCTCGAGAGTCCCGCAATGTTCAAGGCATTCGGACTCGACAACAGCCGTCACGCGCCCGAGTTCGACGCCGAGGAGCTCGCGATCTCGTCCGAGAGTAGCTCTCCGGAGACTTTGGCCGCCGCGAAGGATGCTTCTGCGCTCGAGATGGACGCCTACGGGGACGACATACAGGGCACGCGCGGCGCCGGCTCAGGCCTCTCGAGCCTCGGTCGAGCGGCAAACACGGCGGCCCCCGCCGCGGCAATGCCCGCCCCGGCGCCCAAGCCGGCTGGACCACGCCGCAGCAAGGCGGCCACGCAACAAGCGCCCGCGGAGGAGGCTGAAAAGAAACGCGAGCGGCGTCCGCTTATCGTCGCTGACGAAGCGCCCTGGCAACCGCCGCGGCCCGGATTCGTCCCCATGCGCCGAGTCTGGCAGCGCGCGGGCGCGATCATTCCCGATCGAGTGACGCCCAAGTTCGCGAGCTTTGCCGAGGTTTCGCGGGTCGAAAGCCTGCACCGGAACGACCCGAACCGCCGCGAACACCTGAAGAAGCTTTACGTCCTGTCGACGGTGACCGGCGATCTTTCGCGTGCGAGAAGCCTCGCCGAGACCTGGTCGAGCAAGGAACCGCTCGACCCCGAGGCGCTGACCGCGCGCGCCGATCTGGCCGCGCAAAATGGCGACCGTGAGCTGGCGATTCGTATCCTCGGCAGCGTGCTGGACGTGCGCCCCTACGACGGCAAAGCGCGCGAACGGCTGGCCCGCCTGGAGCGTTGGGCCGGACA